>CALLUT010000114.1 GCA_938010495.1 Candidatus Absconditabacterales bacterium | reverse complement strand
TTGAGCAGACTATATGTAAGCTTGTTTCAGTTGCAACAATACTTGCAATATTTCTTTTAAACTGTACTATGAAAATAATCATGAAAGAGGACAAACTAAAGAAGTTATTGTGAATTGTAATCGATCATTATATCGATAAATGAGAACCAATTGGTTCTAAGTTTTTGCATTCTCTTGAGGATACTGATTATGCCCCTTCAACTTTAAGAAAGTATTTGAATCTTTTGGAAAAAGAAGGATTGTTATACCAACCTTATAACAGTGCCTGAAGAATACCAACTGTTCAATGATTGTCAGAATATATTGATAGTATTCTTGCACTTCCTGAAAAAGAAAAAAACTGATTCAATGAGATGGAGTTTGATCTAAACTATGCAAGAAATGATCTAAGGTCAATAGTCGAAACACTATGAGAATACATGGATTGAGCTGTTGTAGGTTTTCTTAAGGAAGATGAATATTACTATTTGTGAATCAACAACTTGTTAAGAGAAAATCTTATTGATGAAATGGAAAGCACAAAACATTTAATTTCATTTATTGAAAATAAAAAAATTGTGCAAGAATTAGATTCTAAAATGATGAAGAGAGGTAAAATTTATTATTCATTTATTGAAAGTGATGATAAACTTATTTCTTGAATTTATACAAAAATTGAAGTAAACTGATATGATGCAATGATAGCCATATTATGACCATCAAGAGTAGACCATAGAAAAAATGTTACGATCCTCAAGAAATTTATGCATTGATTTGCGGAGTAGTTTATTATTTGAAACATCATGAAAGAACGTCTTTGATCATCAGCTTTAGACCTTAAGGATTCTATAGATTCTACGTTAAAAGATTTTATAGAGTGAGAACTTTCTCTCCTTAGATGAAAAGAAAACTCTACTGAGTCTAGTGATAAAACCTTAGATACTGTAGTAAATGTACTTCTCAATGAAATTAAAGATAAAACATGAGTATTGGACCATAAAGAAGAAGTTCTCTCGTTATATGAATCATTAAAGAATAAGAATAATAAAGAAAATCTTGAAAAGACTTCTTGAATTGAAGATCAATTAAATCGTTTAGATAGTAAAGTCCTTGAAGGAGTCGTAGTTAAATGAAAAACAAAATATGTTGAGCTCCTTGAACAAGCTTCTGGTATTCTTAGAAAAGAATCAAATAACTATGTGCATTGACCTCTTCTAAATAAAGCTGAAGAATTATTTAGAACTCCAGTAAAGTATCTTCGTAATAAAGATAAAGCAGCATAATATTTAATAATTAGATAATACAATGGTAGAAAAAGTTAAAAGTGCTTGATGAATTATATATATAATTTGAGATGATAATGAACCAAGATACCTTTTGGTCAAAAGACATGCTCTCTCAAAAAGAGTAGAGTGGATAGCTCCCAAAGGAAAAATTCAACCTTGAGAGACTGTTGAACAAGCTGCATTGAGAGAAATCGGAGAAGAAACGGGACTAAATCCAAAAGAAGTTCAGATAAAAGAAAAATTGGATACATTGTCACTACAGCTCTATAATGATCATTGAAAACTATGAGTAGATAAAGATATCACATATTTCTTAGCATATTTTAACGGTGATCCAGATTCTGTTAAAATTAGCGCAACTGAGTGATTCGTTTGAGACTATAAATGGGCAACTATAAGAGAAGTATTATGATTGGTTGTTTATAAAGACTTAAGAGAATTGTTTAGGACATGACATTGATTGATTGGTAAAATAAGTATTAAAGATAATTTCTTGAAGAATTTTTAATTGTTAGATAAGCATGGTAGAAACAATATTTCACTGACATTCATTTGTTGAAATTAATAATAATTGAGACATCCTATTGATTGACCCTTTTATAGAAGGAAACAAACTTTGTGATGTTGATGTGCAAAACTGCATAGATAAAAATCCAAAGGCAATTATTATAACTCACGGACATGCAGATCATATATGAAGTACAGTTGAGGTAGCAAAGGCAACATGATGTCTTGTTATTTCAACGTTTGAAGTATGTACTTGGCTTCTTGAACAATGAGTTGATAATGTAAGTAGACAGCATATTTGAGGAAATGTAAATTATGAATGATATAGTGTAAAATATACACCTGCGCTACATTGATGAGATATTCAATGATCTGAAATTACTTGAGTTGCTGCTTGAGTTTTAGTCTATATTTGATGAAAGACTATATATCATGCAGGTGATACCTGATTAACTATGGAATTTGAATTATTGTGACGTTTTGAAAAAATTGATTGCGCATTTTTGCCTATTTGAGATAGATTTACTATGTGATGTCAAGATGCAGTTCGTGCAACAGAAATGATTAAGCCTAGATATGTAGTACCAATCCATTACAATACATGGGATATTATTAAAGTTGATCCTATCGAATTTGCCAGGGATGTTATGTTGGAAAACTTGGCAGTACCAAAAGTTCTAAATCCTGGACAAATGATAGTATTGGATTAATTATTTACTCTATTTAAAATTCTCAATGGAACGAAAAGGTTATGACGAAAATTTCGATAAAGAAAATTTGGTAGTTAAAGATAAGGACGAAGAACAAAAAGATGAGTTTCGCCTTAATCGCTGACTAGAGGAAAGAATTAGTAAGTTGCCAATGAATGTTGTAGAATTTTTGGTTTGAGTATGACTTCTTATTTTTTGTTGGAGTTATATACAATCTCATCCTGCAGAAAAATCTTCGCTTTTTTCTTGAATTGAAGTGATAGTAGAAAAAACGAAAGTTAGATTCTCTGAGTGGACGACTGGACAATGACCTGATTTACAAAATAAATTTCAATTAGTTAGAACGTTTGATGAAATTCTTTCATTAGCGAATTGAGTGGAATGATGTCTTACACAAGAAGATATTAGTAAAGTAAATCGTGCTAAGGATAAACTTGAAGAGTTATCTGTGGAAGAATTTATGCAACAAGAAAGAGCTTTCACAACAGTCGCTAATCTTTTCTATACAAAGATTAAGGAAGAATGTAGTATACAATAATTTTTCAACTAATTTTATAAAATGAGAATTCATGAGTAACGATATATACTTATTCAATACATTAACTCGTAAAAAAGAACTGTTTGTTCCTATAGATAAAAATGAAGTGCGTGTTTATAGTTGTTGACCAACTGTATATGGAGAACCCCATATTGGAAATTTTAGAGCTTTCATGCTTGCAGACTTACTAAGATGAGTATTGAAGCATGTTTGATGATACTCGGTAAAACATGTTATGAATATAACAGATGTTGGGCATCTTACAGATGATTGAGATCATTGAGAGGATAAGATGGAAAAATGAGCAAGAAAAGAATGAAAAACGGTATGGGAAGTTGCTAGAATGTATGAGAACAATTTTCATACTTACTTAAAAGAATTTAATATTGATCAGTTTGATAAAACCCCAAGAGCTACAGAACATATTCTAGAACAAATCAACATGGTAAAAACCTTAACTAAAAAAGGTTTTACCTATGTTATTCCGGATGATGGGATATATATGGATACAAGCAAAATTCCTGATTATTGAAAACTAGCAAAACTAGACGTAGAAGGGCTTTCTTCACAATTTAGAAATGAGTGAGCTTCAATTGATGCAGCAAAGAAAAATAATATCACCGATTTTTCTTTACGAAAATTTTCTCCAAAGAATGCTCAAAGATGAATGGAACGAGTATATGATTGACCTAATGCTTGAGCATTACTTGTCTCTTGAGATGCTCCATCTGAATGGAAGTGACCTGTCTGTCAAAGAGATTCACTAAATAAAGAAGAACAATTCTCTCAATGATTTCCATGATGGCATGTTGAATGTAGTGCTATGTCTGTGGAATACCTATGAAGTCATTTTGATATCCACACATGATGAGTTGATCATATTCCTGTGCACCATACCAATGAAATAGCACAAACGGAATGTTGTTATGGAATAGAAAAGTGAGTTAATTATCGACTTCATCAACAATTTCTCAATATAGATTGAGGAAAAATGAGTAAATCAAAATGACACGATCTTAGTGTGCCATGAGTTGTCGCTTCGTGATATAGCCCATTAGATATTAGATACTTTTATATGACTGCACAATATAGTAGCTTTTTAGATTATTCTGAAGAAGCAATTGAAGCAGCGAAAGTGAGAAGAACTTCAATTATAAATAAGCTAACGCTTATTTGTAAGAAACTACATTTGGAAATTGATGTAGATTTTGATCTGATTGAATGAAAAAAATTATATTCTCAATTGACTAGAGCAACTGCTAATGATTTGAATACGCCAAAGGCATTATCTTTTTTTAAAGATGCTTTAAAAGTGTGATCCGAAGATGATTTCTACGATATATTACTTTTTGATGAGAAAATTCTGAAGTGTTGATTTAGAGATTGAATTAGAGAACTATTATTTAAAAATCATGAAGTTTCACCTGAAATTCGTGTTATGTGAGAGACCCGATTCGAAGCGAAGAATAATAAAAACTATGCTCTTTCAGATTCTCTAAGAAGTGAAATAGCTAATGCTTGATGGAAAATTATAGATACTCCTGATTGATTTGAATTTGAAAAATTATAGTCCTAACAAATTACTCTTAATCGAACCTCGTTTGATTGATTCTTTTGGAGCGGATTTTCATCTGATAGATCATATTTTTTCACTAGTTACCTTGCTTTTTACTGAAAGAGTAATTCATGCTGGTCGTGTTATTACTCATTCTATGGTTAGTGAAGGGATTCTTTCTTCTCATATTATCACAGTACCATCAAAGCTCGCGTTGTATTCATTGCTATGTTCCATTTGTAACTTATAAGTATTTTTCATATTTCTCTTTGATTGAAGAGTCCCATTTATTTGACTTCATGAAAAAGCAAATGATCAAGAAAAACTTCTTGGATTCTCAAGAAAAGAACCGCTAAATTGTAATGCTGGTCATTCAACTTCAACATATGTTTCTTCTTTTGAAACTTCTAGTATACGAACACTATTAACTGATCAATCATATATATTTTTTAGTGATAATGATGTATCATCTAATTCTATTCGGGTATCTTTGTAATGATTTAGTAACGATTGTCGTAAAAGTATTTTTGGAGAAGTAGTAAGTTCTTGTATTAAGTCTTGTTCATTTAATTTAATATAACTTCTTTCATCTATTACTACGCTATCTGCATGGGCATTGTAAAGTGCATTATACAATTTTTGTGTTCATGAGAATACTGCTGTATTTCAGTCTATTTGAAAATGTGCACTTTCTTGCATGCCATCTGGTTTCAATTGATGCTTAGATCCAAAGAGTAATGTTCACGAAAGTACATTGCCATCTTCATATCATAATAATGGTCAACTAATCATTCAATTCAATTCTGTAGAAATACTTATTTCCTTTGTGATTTGTTGTTGTTGTCACTGAATGAAATGAATTAGAGCGTGTTGTGAAAAAGCATCTTCCTCATGAGAGAGGAGTCAAGTAAATGGAGAATCAAAGAATTTTAGTCCAGAAATTGAAGGTAAGGCATACACAATTATTGTGCAGAGACTCAGGAGAGCAAGAATCACTATGAGTGATTTCTTTTTATTGGGGTTCATATCTATTTATTTACAAAAGAGAATAATTGATGACATACTACTTAATAATGTCAATAATTCAAGGATACTTATTGGTTGTATCAGCACAAGCCTTCAGTAGACTAAATTACAATGAATAAGTCAACTGTCTTTTCCATATCGGAACTCAAAAAAATTGTAGAATCTTCATTCAGAGAACTGTTTGATGAGTTTCTTTTTTGGTGTGAAGCAGAAGTATGAAATGTTAAAAAGTACTGAACTAGATGGTATATCGATCTCTTTGAATACTGAAAAGATTGAAAAGTGTCAGCAAAAATAACCTGAATAGTCTGGCAAGATACTGTTTTTCAAGCTTTTTTAAAGAATACTTGAAACACTGCAGAATCAATACAATGAAAAAAAGTAATGTTACAATGATATTTGTCATTTCATGCAACGTATTGATTAAGTATTTCTATACTTTGATTTTCAAAGGAATTTGAGAAATGAAAACAAGTAGATCAACGTAAAGAAGTTATAGAAAAATTAAAAAAACTATGACTACTAGAAAAGAACAAATATAAATCAGTAGAAAAAAGACCTTTAAACTTTGCAATTATTAGTTCTAAAGAATCTGAATGACTTCGTGATTTTTTAAGTATTATTGAAGAATCATGATGTAATTTTTCGCATACTCTTTTTGAAAGTAAAGTTTGATGAGATTGAGCAATTGCATGAGTGGTTAATGCTTTTCAAGAAATATCTTCAGTTTCATGAAAATATGATGCCGTATTTCTTCTTAGATGATGATGATGACAAGAATGATTTGTTCGACAAAATAATTACGATGTTTGTCATGCGGTTGCTACCTGTTCATTGCCGGTATGCGTCGCTATAGGACATACAGCTGATACGTCTTTGCTGGATTCTCTATGTCGAATGCCAAAAAAAACTCCTAGTGATGCAGCTTTCTGGGTTATAGAACATTATTCTACTTTGATTTTACAGGTAGAGGACGCATATACATGATGTGTTGAAATGAGTTGACAACTATTTTCTAAATACAAGGAATCAATTTCTCTTTTATATGATTGAATTCAATCTTATTCACCAGAAAGTATACTCAAAAAATGATATGCTCTCCTATTTGATAACAATAATACACTTCTCTCAAAAAATGATATAGACCTATTGGATGAGTGAACAGCTGTAAGTATAAAAACTTGAACAAATACGCTTGATGTTATCATTAAGAAAAATCATAAAAAATAAGTAACATTACACTAGATTTATATTCATTTTTACTTACTTTGGTTGTATGACCTTGCTGCAAATAATAATCTCCGTTACATGATTCATATTTTTGCTGATGACTATTGATCTGTATGAAAGAAAGAAATTTAACCTATTACATTTCATTGTATTCTTTTGATGAACTGCGCTAGTCGTTCTTTTTGCTTTTGATCATAGTTTTTTAGACAAGTTTTGAGAATTTTTTGGAGTAGCAAGATGAGCTGATCTGCTGGTATATTTATGAATTATTTTCTTATGATATTTGTATTTTGAACTATTACATAAATTTTCATGACAAGATAAAAAAATTACTGAACTTTCAAGAACTTTTGCTTTAGAGAACACTCAATGAAAATTACAATGAAATAAGTCTATAGTGTTTATTATTCCTTGTTATTGAGAAGATTTTACTGCTATTACTACTATCACTAATGTAATAAACCAGTGATATAAAGTTGTTTGCATTGATGATAAAAATAATTCAGTTGCTTTAGGTTATGAATTAGAAGAACAGATCACAAATTGAAATTGCGTATTAATAACCCATCCTTTAAATATGTGACAGGGAGCTTCTTTGCAAACTTGAGCAGAGTATGTCCTTAGTAATATCGATGAATGTAATTTGGTTGTTCACTTTGATGCTGACTGACAGCACCGCGTGGAAGATATTACAAACTATTTAACTGCTTTTAAATCTGATTCATCTATAGAAATAGTATTATGATCTAGATTTTTGGGAAATTCAAACATGTCTTTTTGGAGAAAGCTACATAAAAAATGTCAACTTATTTTTATGAAGATATTTGTATGAATTAAATTAACTGATACAAATAACTGATATAGAGTTATCAAAAGAGATATACTTCCCCGTGTAAAAATAACACTAAATTGAATGGCCCACGCTTCTGAGATAGAACATATAATTAAAAAAGAATGACTAAACTACGTTGAAGTTCCTGTTACAATTAATTATACAAAATACTCCATCCAAAAAGGACAATCATTGTGAAATGCTCGAGTAATTTTCAAGAGACTGATTTGGAAGTGGTTTTTTAGCAAGTAAGTATTGTATGACTCAAAACCCGTTAATTTCAATAATTATGCCTGTGTATAATGCTGAAAAATATCTTTCCGCTGCAATTGATTCAATTCTAAATCAATCTTATGCTTCTTTTGAGTTACTTATTATTAATGATTGAAGTAGTGATGCTACTAAAGAAATAGCAAAATTTTATGTGAAAAAAGATAAAAGAGTAAAATTTAAAACCCATGACCATATTGGCCTTGTTAAAACTAGAAATTTGCTTTTGCAAGATGTAACTAAATCTAAGTATGTGGCTGTATTAGATGCTGATGATGTAGCTGAAAAAAATCGATTAGAAGAGACTGTTTCTTATATGGAATTGAATAAAGATTGTAGTGTTGTATGAGTAGATACAAAAATATTTGATGCAAGTTGAGAAAGAACATGATCCTTACCATTTTCAAAAAAGTCACATGAAAAAAGAAAAGAATGCATGAGAAAATCTCCTCTGTCTCATTGATGATCATTAATTCGCGTTTCTGATTTTAAGCAAATTGGGTTCAACTACGATGAAAGCTTCCTCCGTTCTCATGATTATGAACTTTGGTCAAGGTTTTTCCTATGATGATATAAAATTGAATGAATATCATGAGAAAACAATGCGCAATGTTATCATAGAATATACTGAGGAACACAAGGGAAACGCAAATTTCTTAAAACAACATTAAAAAACACTATGCGTGTTCAATACAGAATGCTTAAGTGATGATTTATTCCTTCATTGAAGGATATATGTTACTATATTGCTGAGTGCATATTCTATTGCCTTCCAAGTAATTTGGTATTTTGGTTATTCAAAAAAAGTAGATGAATAAAAAAATAAATGTAATCCTAGTGACATATTGAGAGAGGAGTCATTTTGTAAAAAAATCATGGTCTTCATTAACGCATCCTAAAATTTCTTCAATTACAATCATTACAAATTGAATTTCACATGAAGAACTTTCAAAATTATATTTGCTAGATGATAAGAGGATCAATGTTATAGTAAATCAAAATAATATTGGTTCTGCCGGAGCAATATCTCAATGACTAAGACATGTACAAAATTCTCATGATTATATTTTGTTGCTTGATGATGATAATATAATTACTGATAACGCAATAGATACTTTCTTTGAAGTTCGAGAGAGAAATGCTTGTAAAAACAAATCCGATGCACTTTTAGCTAACAGGCCTCTTAGAAGTAAAAGATATATATCAGAAATTAATTCTTGAAGAACAACAGTAACAAAAAATAGTTATTGAGGCTTTCACTGGAGAAACACCTTTCGATATGCGAAGGAAGTACTTTTCCCAAATAAACTTGATAAATGAGTAATAGAAGGGGAAGTTACTTCTGCATATTACTGATGATTATTCTTCCATAGTAGCTTGATTCAATTGATTTGATATCCAAGAGAAGAATTTTTCCTTTATTGTGATGATACTGAATTTTCACATAGAATTATTCAAAAATGATGAAGAATTATTTTTTCAAAAAATTCCTCTATAAAAGATATTGAAGAGTCATGGAATACTCAATGAAATCATATTTTTTCATTGCTTACATGAGCTAAAAAGAGAATTTATTTTTCTTTAAGAAATACTATTAGTTTTGAGAAAGATCTCTTCGACAATATTTTTTCGTTTCGAGTAAATAAAATTTGTTTTATTCTCCTTATCTTATTTGGTAGTCTTATATACTGAATCAAGAACTTAGAAACGATTAAAAAAGCTACAATTGCATGATCTTCGTGAAATTTTGAGCAGACCCCTTTATAATTCATTATTTTAATGCATATACTCTTTACCCTATTTCAACTAGATAAGTGAACCTGATCTGAACAATATATTTTAACATTGGCAAATTCTCTAAGAAGAGAAAATAATACTGTTTCATTTTTTTGTCTCTTTAAATGAACAGTGGCAAAACACCTTGAAGAGCAGTGAATGAAAGTCTATACAATACCTTGATGATGTATTTTATGAAAGCTAAATACTCTTCCTCTTGTTAAGTATCTAGTATGGATATATATATACTTATATTGAGTTTTAGGATGTAGGGTTTCATGATTAAGTACAGAATTTGATCTTGTCCATTTTCAACATCAAAGTACAATTAGAATACTCTATAAGTATCTTAAAAATATACCTAAAGTACAATTTTCTCATTGAATACTTTCTCAAGAAGAAAAAATTACTTATCAAAAATTTCCTATGGACTGATACTGAGTTGTATCACAAGAACTTTATGAACAGTATAAAAAGATACTTCCCAATAATGTACCATTAGAAATATTTTATAATCCAATTGATGTAGATTATTTTCAAGCAACTCAAAGAATTAACAAAAACTTGAAATCTGTACTCTTAATATCTAAAAAAATTCTAAACAATACTCAAGCTATTGAACAGCTAAAAAGAACATGTGATGAACTTAATATTAATTTGACGTGTATTTGATTACCAAATAAGCGGGTTTCAGAGATAAAATCTTACATAGAAAATGCAGATTTAGTAATTTGAATAGGAAGATGCGTATATGAAGCAATGGCAATGGAAAGAGCAGTGCTTGTTTATGATTATCTGTGAATGGATTGATTGATAGATTCTGAAGAGACATTTCTAAAACTTAGAAAAAATAATTTGTCTTGAAGAACATTTAGTACTACTCGCTTTTCAGATAAAGCGCTCAAAGATCAATTTTGAAAATACACTCCTGAACAATGAATCATAAATAGAAAACTTATAGAGACTTATAATAGTAAATTTATCCTTGAAGGTATTGTCTCATTTTACAATCAAGTCATTACTTGAGATAGTGCATAATACATATCACGTAATCGATTCAAGATTGAGTACATAATTTTAATACATATATTTTTTTTGCTAATTTTTATATCTTCTCTCCATAAAGGAATTCATTTCTTATTTTTTTGTTCTCGATGAATTAGTTTGTTTCAGAAATCTGATTTGGAGTGAATAGCTTTCCCTTTTCTTTCTTTTCGTTTTTTAGCATACTTAGGAAAATGGTTAGCATAATAATCACATGTGTCTTCTCGCTGTTTAAGCGAAATAGCTTTTCAATAATGTTTAACATATCATCATTGAACAATCAATCAGCTTCAAACTCATACTTCCCTTTGGTCAGGTCTGTTATATACCAGTTTATTTGAATTTCTAAATACCATTAATATTCTTCTATATTCTGGACCAATCATTTTTCTCATGCTATAATGCAGTAACTTATCTTCTTCAGTTATGTAATAATCAAACAATTTCATACTCACTCAAACAACTATCTTTGGTAAATCATCAAGTTTTTTTCGATCAAATTCAAAACGTTCATCTGCGTCGGCATAGATAAACCAATCATCATCTTTGGCAAATTTCTTTGCTTCCTGCAAGAGTTTGTTTCTGTTTTCATGTTCTGCTTTTTCTCTATTTGAATCTCGATTTTCTCAATTCACTACAAGTAAAACAGCTTCATGCTGTTCACAAATTTTTACAGTATCATCAGTTGAACAATCATCATATACAACAATTCCTCATGTACAAAAAGTAGCAAGATGATCTAGCGTTTCTTGAATTATTTCTGATTCATTTCTAATTCTGGTTAATCAAATGACTTTATGCATGAGAATTCTTGCGAAAATAAATTCGAGTTTTTATATTAAGATCTTTGTGAATATAGTAACTTAAAAATATATTTGAGCACGTGAAGGAAATTAAAGAAGCAATTGCTGCTCACAAAATTCAACATCTTGGAATCAGTATTAGGTTTAAGAGTATATTTAACCCTGCTGCAAGCAATGATATATTTTTAGATATTTTTTCCATTCAACAATTACTAGCAATAAATCAATTGAGAGCAAAAAACAACGTTGTAATATACATGCAAGAAACTATTTTTAATGTAGTTGATCAAATAATAAACTCACTTCAAAATATACTAAGTATCTTAGGACTGAACATACATAGTATAAAAAACACAACCATTCATATCATAAAGAAAAGCTTTGTTGAAAAAGTTACTAAATCTTTCAATCTTTTATTTTTTTTATTCCGGAAAAGTTCAACTATTTGTGGTCCTAATCAAGGAATAGCTATATGAAACGGTAGCATGATCAATGCTGCAAGTTTAAATACTAATGTATAGACTCAGACTTCCTGTGTTGTTCAAAAATATCATAGCATTAATGTATCAGTCCACATTACAACAATTCAAGCAATTGAGGCAATAGCTAATGGCCATGTTATTTTCACTATCTTTTTAATTTCTTTACTACTTGGAATATTGATATTGCTTTGTTTTCAAAAAATAACAATGATTCAAAGAATTCATCATAGCATTTGGGATATCAGAAATGCCCATACAGGGACATAAAGAGTATTTGAATAATAATAGCTTCCTAGTAAAATTACTAAAGCAACTAAAGGAACTATCACTTTATAGATGATTTCAGATGCTTTTATTCTTTTAACTCCTAAGAGGTAGGCTCAATAGATTTTTGCATTTACTAAAAGTGGAAGACTTAATCCTGAAAGTGCTATTGGAAGTATTAGACTTGGGTCAGAAAAAACATATAAGCTAATAAATTCAGAAAAGAAGAATAAAAAACTTCATAAAAGTAGAGATATGCTTGTAACAATAACAGTACTTGTCCAGATAGTTTTTTGAGAATTATTTTGAATATTTCATGGATCCGTTTTTACAAGTCTTGGCATAGCAGTTTCTATTCATAAATTTCACAGAGTACTAGCTATAGCAATAATGCTTATTACAATTCAAAAAATACCCATAGCTTCGCTTCAGTATAATTTTGCTACGAGTAGTGAAAAAGTAAGTCACAGCGGTAATGAAATTATTTTAAAAAATCACAACAAAACACTATTTCAAAAAAGGGCTTTCCTATCCATATTTCAAAAAAGTGTTTGTAACGCTTTCATAATGTATTGATAAGTAAATTACGCTGCCTTTAGCCATTTCCCTTCCATTTTTCTTACTCAGAATTTTGGATTGTTAAATCTCACAATAACAACATTACTCCAAACCTCAATAATCTCTCAATCTCAAAAAAGTTTATGATGTATAAGATCTCCTTCATCTCGTGATTTACCAACTTGTCTTGTTGATTGACCTCACATATCGTAACGTTTTACAAGTTCACTTGGAACCTCTTCTAAGAATCTAGAAGGTGGATTGTATTTGATTTGTCATCGTTGTAATCTTGATTGTGCATGAGACATAAAGAGGTGGTCTTTGGCTCTCGTTATAGCAACATACATTCATCTACGCTCTTCTTCAAGTTCTGCATCATCAAATTTTGCTTTTGGAAGAGGAAAGACTCATTCTTCTAATCATACAATAAATACATAGGGAAATTCTAATCATTTAGATGCATGTACACTCATTAGTCTTACAGCTTGTGGTGTTTCATCCGCACTATCTTCTAAGCTTGTCATTAATGAAATCTCTTCTAGAAATTGTACAAGAGATTCACGTCCAACAGCTTCATATTTGTGAGCTATGTTTATAAGTTGCCCAATATTATCCATTCTTTCTTGTGCTCTTTCTTTCCCATCAGTTTTAACAACTCGTTGTTCATACTGAGTTCATTTAACCAATTGATCTAAGAGTTGTCATGGGTTAGTCATCTCTACCATAGAAATAATACTATGCATAATAGTACTAAATTGTCTGATTTTTGTCTGTACTGCAGGTTTGAGTCATGCTCAGTACTTATCTATACTTTGTACTACATCATTAAATGTAACAAAATGTCAGCGAGCAGTTTCTTCGAGTTGTTCGATGCTTGTTTTTCATATTTTTCTATTTGGAACGTTTATAATTCTTTGTAAGGCAACAGTGTCTTTTGGGTTCAAAACATACTTCACATAAGCAACCATATCTTTGATTTCTGATCTTTCAAAGAACTTGAAGGCTCATACTACTGTGTATGGAATTCACTCAGTAAGTAGTATTTGTTCAAATGGACTAGACTGAGCATTGGTTCTATAAAGCACCGTAAAATCAGATCGAGTTTTATCATTTTCTTCTTTGAGTTTAGTTATAAGATCAACAATTTGTGTTGCTTCATCAATCTCATCTGCAAACGTAAACATACGAATAAAGTCATTCCCATCTCTATGAGGCTTGACTTCTTTTTCATATTGTTTGTTATTGTTTTTGATAATTGCATTTCATGCATCAACAATATGTGGTTTTGATCTATAGTTCATTTCTAATTTAAATGTTTTGATTTCAGGCCATCGTTTATCTACATTAAGAAAATTATCCATTACAGCTCAACGTCGACGATAGATACTTTGATAATCATCACCAATAAATGTTATAGTAGCTGTTGGTGAAACCAATTGTCTCATTAAGCTAAATTGTATAGCATTAGTATCTTGTGCTTCATCTACAAGAATATGCTTAAAGCTATCTTGTCGTTTTTTGCTAACGTCTGGTTGTGCATCAAACAATACCTTTGTTTGGAGTAAGAGGTCATCAAAATCTAAAGCGTTTGAATCTTCTAGTGTTTTTTGGTATGCTTTGTAGAGGAGAGATACTCGTTCTTGAAGTTGGGTTTCACAATGCAATGCAGCTTGTTCTGGAAGTCGTCATTTATTTTTCCATCCACTTATCAATCTACTAGCTTCTCTAAACTCCACACGATCAGCTAAGTCTTTTTCTTTTAGTAATTTTTTGAGAACTGATGCAGAATCTCATGAATCATATATAGTAAAAGATGTTGTATAAGCTTTTCATAATTTGTCTATATCTTGTTTGAGCAATTTAAGAAACACTCAGTGAAATGTTCATATCCATTTATAATCCCAAGGAGCATATGTAGCATTTGATCAATCAGTAGCAAGCTCTTGAATAATATGCTGGAGTCTTTCTTTCATTTCTTTTGCAGCCTTGTTTGTAAAGGTCACAGCTAAAATCTCAGAAGGATGAACTCAATGAGCATGAATAAGATTTGCTATCTTATATGTCAAAGTCCTTGTCTTTCCTGATCATGCTCAAGCTAAAATTAAGCTATGTCATGTAACATAGCTTGCGGCATTATATTGTTGTTCATTAAGAACTTCTTGTAAGTAGGAATCTATACTAGTCATTTTTTGAATATCTTCTCATAAATGTTCAGTTGTTTTCAAATCAGAATTTTTCATAATATCCTACGTATTGAGGATCACAATCAAGAATTATTTTGTAACATCAAGCTTTTTCTCATTCTTTCACAGCATGTTCTAGTAATTTCGTTCATATTCATTTGTCTTGATAGTCTTTATCGACAGTTACATCTTCAATGTGACCAGCAATTACTCATCATCTAATAAGTTTATGTTCTATAAGTAATGAAGCTAATCATACGATTCTATCAAGTTCAGTATCAAACGCTGCAAAAATCAATGTTCATTGCTTAGATAATTGCATGAAACATTGTTCTAATTTTACAGGGTCTGCTCATGTTGAAGGAACTAATGCGTCATACGTTTCACAAATCGTTTCATGATGGTCTTTAAGATGTTCTTGAGTAAGTTGTTTAATTTCTATCATATTATTTCTCGTTAGATTCAATAATTTGTGGTACTCATTTTCGTGCTAGGTATTTGGCTTTTAGTATTGCACGATATTGGTAGGTCATTTGTAGTACTCAAAATAAAGTAGTAGTGATAATGTATAAACCAATAGCTCAAGGCATAGACCATACAAATCATCACATCATTACTACAAACACAATATTCATATATCACATCATTTTTCACATGTCTGGAACATTTGCTCATCAAGCCATTCCTCATAGATTTGGTACAGCTGGTGGTTTAACAACACTTGTCATTTTCATTTGGCAATACATAAGTCCTGCAGCTAAAGCTGTAAGAAGAACGTTATTTGCAAGAAGTAGATCCATACCATAAAACATTGTTCAGATAGCATCCATATCAACTGAGAATTTACTTAAAAAACTATATGCAGTTGTTGTCGATGTCCCAAGGGCAATATCTTTTACAGTAAAAAATAATCATAGAAATACTGGAATTTGAACAAGCATTGTAAGACATCATTTTAGAGGTCCTCATCATTTATTCTTCATAAGACTCATCATTTCTTGCGACATACGTTGTGGATCGTCAGCATATTTTTCTTGTATTTCTTGCATTTTAGGTTGTAAGTCTCCCATTGATGTTTGCATGTTTGCAGCAGCAGCAGAATTCTTTATAAGTAATAATCTTATAATTAGTGTAAGTACAATTATTGACCAACCTAAATTTCCTCAAAATAATGCCAAAAGCAAAAGTAATGCGTTGAAAATTGGACGTTTAATAACTTCTACCCATAAGAGCGTAAATGGATTCATATTGTCATGATTAATATCTATAAATAACAAATAGATACTAGTGAGCTTTCTATATATTGCAAGAGTGAAGTAGAGATTTTAATGCTATGCAACACTTTTCTACGCTGCTTAAAAGACATCTTTCGCTTGTAGAATGAGGGTCTTTTATAGTTGGTCAAAATGATACTGCTTGTGCTCAATCTCATAATTTTTCTACTATTGCTCAACATTCTAATCATGCGTGATATGCAACTATACTTGGCTTATATCCCAACACTTCTCAATAATGTTTTACAAGATCCAAAACAAGCGGGTTTTTTGGGTTTTCTTGTCGTCCTGGATAGCGACTTCTAACTTTGACTGAGGCTCAATTATTTTTGTGAAGAAGAGTAACTTTATTTATTGCACCATCTAACTCAGTCATAACTGATGATCTAGGGGCATATGTTAAATCTAATCAGGTGTTAGTTGTTTCAATCACTCATAAGTTTAGAGAAGTTTGAACCAGTCATTTGATGCTTTCACTCATTGAAATAACTCATTGTTCTAACCCTAGAAAACTTTGTAACAAGGATATCCCGTTAACAATAACATTATTTGCATTAATCGTATCGATTTCTAGAAATACATCAGGACAATCAAACTCTTCTTTAAGCGAGACTAGAAAAATAGAGGAGTAGGCATTAAACTCCTCCAAATTTGTAAGCAAAATATTTGCCGTGCAGTTTGATGGGATTGCGTTGTCTGCTACTCATCAATCAATTCATACTAATTCTATTCATCAAGAAAAAGAGCTTAATAAGTGTATCATCGCTATGATTGCACTTCATCTCTTCTTATCAATATCTACTCAACTATGTCCTCATTGCATTCAGTCTAATGTGATTTTGTATGCTTGATAATCTGGTTGATTCATTGATTCATTCGTAGTTTGATATGTAACATTTATTCTTCATCCTCATGCGGAACTTATACACACTTCTCATTCATCTTCTGTATCTAGATTGATAAATTTCTTTCATGAAAGCATGCTCTCATCAAGTTGAAGTGCTCAACTCATACCTTGCTCCTCATCAACAGTAAACAAGAGTTCAAGTTTTGGGTGGTTCTCAAGATGTGTTGCTGCTAAACACATAGCCAATCATATTCAATTATCAGCTCAAAGTGTTGTCTTGTCTGCAGTAATCCATATTCAATCATTAAGCACCTTAATAGAATCTTCATCAAAATTGTGCTCACTATCTAAGTCCTTAACGCAAACCATATCCATGTGGGCTTGGAGTATTATTGTTTCAGCATTTTCATTTCATGAAGTACTTGGTACATAAATTACTATATTACCAATTTTATCTATTTTATATTCATATCAAATATTTTGTGATCGTAAAATTAATCGCTCTCTAACTTTTTCCTCTTTTTTTGAAGGTCTTGGAATTGTTGCCAGCTCCATAAAGTATTCCATAGTTTTATCATACATTGTCTGTAAGGAATTATATAAAAATTATCATAACAGGAAAGAGTACACTTGGACTACCAAGATACCCATTTCCAAAACCTAGTCAAACT
>CALLUT010000113.1 GCA_938010495.1 Candidatus Absconditabacterales bacterium | reverse complement strand
TAATTTCTCTAGAATGCCAAAAGATCATAAAGATCTGTATGATGGAGCAGACTATAAAGAATCAAGACATGTACAAACAGTTGCTAAAGCGCAATCATGGTTTGGAGAATATTGAGATGTAATAATTGACTCATTGAATTTTAAAAATGATAATTATTTTAAAGCACTTTCAGCTACTTCTGGAGATGTAAAGTCTGACTTGGGACACTATTATGCTAAAGTACATGATGGACAGAATAATGTTGACTCATGATATAACAAGGATGTGTTTAAGGATGGTAATAGTCCAACGTATGAACATGGAATTTTGAACTTATGATATGCTACATTTAAGTGAGCAATGCGACAAACGAGATCATGATGATGATGAAAAACTGAACTTACCAATGATCTCGCCATCAATATGCGAAAGAAACTCAAAAATAATGTTGATGGATTGAGCTCTACTATTTGAGGATTTAATAATAGTGGTACCATATGAGATGAGGCAAGCGCGAAGTATATGCTTCATTTTGTAGTGAAGAAATTTTTCACTTATTTCTCCACCGATATGGATGATGAAACTCAGAGAAATGTGAAAAGAATGATGTTGTGAGAATCTCCATTGGAAGTAAATGTGTATAAGAATGGAGAGAAAACCTGAACAAAATCATACTCTCTCGAAGAGTACCTTACGAAAATTATTATTACAGATAAGTGAATCTGATCTGTTGCCGTGATGAAAGAATGAGTGCAATCATTTATCAACTTGTTCAAAAAACATAGTGATCTTCTTACTACTTTCAAAAAATTTACTGATAAGACATGAGGACCCGAAATGTGAAGTCCTTATCCGTAAAAATAGTCTCTTTGGTTTTTTGCATTTTTTTAATCATATCTCTATACTTTAGTGTATAGAGATTTTTTTACTTATGTGATGAAATATGTTAAAAGGAATTACAAATATACTATGGGCATTTTTTGCACAGATATTTCTGGTATGATACTCATTTGCTCAACAACAAAATTGATCTGAGTGATGATGAATTGTCTCTGATACAACGAATGCAGGAACTGAGTCGTGACTTGCTGGACTTTTGAAATTTGGTGATCTTTGGATTTTTTTTATAAGACTGGTGGTAGCAATAATCGTAGTGATTTTACTATGAGTGCTTTCTAAGTTGTTTTCTGGTTTTGTAAGAAAAAGAATTCGTGCAAATAGTATTTGAGATGATGAGTATACCCGTAAAGTGAGCGGGCTTATTTGAGAAGTGATTTTTTACACGCTGATTATCTTCTCAGTATTGATTGGGTTTATGATAATTCAAGTGGATTTCTGATGGATCTTGTGATGAATTTCATTTGGTATATGATTTGCGTTCAAAGATATTCTTTGAAATCTCTTGGCTGGTATACTTGTTCTCACCAATAAGGAATATAGGCTGTGAGATATCATCGAAGTGGATTTTGAAGGTGAGAAGACGTATTTTTGAAGGATTGAGGAGATTACGATTAGATATACAGTGATTAGAACCTTTGATCTTAGGAAGGTTATTGTTCCAAACTTGAGTATGGTTATGAATCCTGTGAGAACGTATGATGGTGAAGAACTTGTAAGATTAGAAACCTCAGTGACTATTCACTATGAAACGAAAGTAGACTGGTGACTCGAGAAAATTAAATCTGCAGTAAATTCTTTGAAATTTATTAAAGAGAAAGATAGTACAAAAGTTATTCTTAAAGCGATGGGGGATCATGGTCTAGAAATCCGTGTGTTTTTCTATATTGATCCGACAGAATGAAAACTTATTCCTGTTGCTCAGTGAGAAGTAAACGATGCAATCTATGATATGTTTACTAAAGAGGGAATAGTTATTCCATATCCACATAGTACTATTACCGTAGATCATAACGATAAGAATCTGCTCTGATCTGCATTATGGATTAATAAACACAAGGATGGGTAAAAATATAGCCTAAAATTTGACAAAATTTTTTTTTGTCATAAAATATGTGTATGTTAATATACATATATTTTATTATTCACAAATAAACATGAAAATCAAAAAAGTACTTTCTGCGCTTTTATGACTGATATTATTATCAACATTTTTTATGGTATGAAATGTAGTAATTGATTGAGATTCACTCTCTGACTGAGGATTTGTAACTCAGAGTACTGAGAGTTATGAATGAATGTTTACTACACAGAGTAACTGACAATGTCAAGATAAGCCGATCCCAGAAGATAATTGATCTGCTATATGTAACAGACATAATTGAAATAAAAATGAGTGTAAAAAAAGACCATATTGTGAACGAGATGGCTTTTGGAGAGGAGGATCAAAAGATTGTCATGTTAAAAATGATAATAAATGAAGAACTTGTTTGACTACGTGAAATAAAGACGATTGTGTGAATAAAGATTATTGTATGTGGGTTGGATCTCTATGTTGATATAAGTTTGATAAGCAATCATCTTGTGAAAGAGCTATCACAGAAAATGGTGTTGTTTCTTGATATTGTAGACAGGTGTGATGATGACGATTTGATTGACCTGACCATATTCTGGAATGTTGAGAATTAACAAAAGAATCAGTTAGCGGAAACACGTATGAAAAACTCTCTACGTGTAAGGATATATGTGAGGTAACGAATTTAGGTACATGTAGTCAAGAAAAGGATAGCGAAAGAAGAGATGGACGGTTTTGTAGATTTTTTGAAGATGCTAAAGAGGAAGCATTTATCATGTTTCAGTGTGGTTGAAACTGAACATGGAATGCAATAGACGAACAATGTGACAAAACAACTCAGACGTGATCTTTGTTATCTACGTACAGAAATTGAGATAAAGTATGTCGTAGAGATACTCCATCAAATGACATATGCTGATGAATAATCAGACATTATGAGTGTCTCGAATCTGGAATATTCTCATCTATTCCAACAGAATGAAAGAGTTGTAGTTGAAACGCAAACTCTGATTGAGTTAGACTAACACCATGACAATCTGTATGTGTTTCTCCCGGAGAAAATATAAAAGCTGAGTGTTCGATAAATGAAATTTGTGATAATAATATTGATGATAATAATGATGGAAATGTAGACTGTGAAGATGTGTTTTGTGCAAAAGATGTGACATGTGTAAAAACATGTATTCAGAACTGATGAGATGTAGATGGAGATAAAATTTGCGAAGACATTGACAACTGTCCTACTGTATACAATCCAGATCAGAAAAATACTGATGGAGATAGTATGTGAGATGCTTGTGATGATCAGGATGATATATGTAGTTTAAACTGTGATGATAACAATGATGGAAGATGTGATAGAAATTGTGATATAAATGGAGATGGAGTGTGTGATAAATATTGTGACCTAATTAAACAATTACAACCTACATGTAGCGATGGAGTGTTGAATGGAAATGAAACATGAGTTGATTGTTGATGAGATTGTAGTCCATGTGCGCTAACATGTTGAGATACAATTAATAATAAGCTTGTTTGTGAATCATCTTGTACTGGAGTATGTATTCAAGTTGATTGATGATATAAATGTGATTGTCAAACCGATGAAGCTAATGTGTGTGG
>CALLUT010000112.1 GCA_938010495.1 Candidatus Absconditabacterales bacterium | reverse complement strand
TATTACAATTCCATTCTTATGTGGACTTGCTTTTCTTATAATACTCTCTTGTTGTCTAGCCCTTCATTTCAAGCATAAAGACTAGTGTTTTTACAAGAATTATACAATAAATTTACACTAGAAAAGTTCTTTATAACACCTTGTCATTTCTTCTCAATTTACAATCCAATCATAACATTCTCAATCAGTCTTTCTTTCCTTTCATTCTTTGTTTGTAATTGTATAAGACTTATCATAACTTTCCACAAAAGTAACGTTTCATCTATCAGAAACTTTTCACAAAGTAAAGACTTCTTCGTACTCTCCTGAATTTCAAGAAAAGTTACTAACCAATATGATTGGATATGAAGCCACATTCTTTATTTTTAAATCTAGGTACGGATAATAAATAGTACTATCTAATCAAGGTATTGTAATCTCTTCTCAGTTTATAACTGCTGTATACAGATAACTATACCACTTTGTGTGATTTCTTGAGACAACATCAAGTCACTTGTTTGTAACAACTCATTGATATAAAGCTGTACTTCATCAACAAAGTCATCACCCATAATCATCAACTTCTTCATCTAGAAAAATAACCTTACCTTCTTGATAATGAACTTCATTGTTTGGATCAAACTGACTATCTTCGAGAAAACTTAATGTATCTCATGGATTGAGCACTCTAACGTGTCACAGTAATGAAAATGATTTTGCTATATTATATCTTCTATAGTCTTTATCTGTAGTTATTCTTCTTCTGTGAGAAACTACATTATATCATAAACTACGAATATCTTCATAACTTTTGAACAATGCTATTTTTGATCGATTTAAGTAATCCTCCGGTGAAACAACGATTTCGTTTTCTCATTCAAATGATATACTATTTTCTAAAAACACATCTAAATCATCACGAAATGAAACATCAAGCAATACATTATAACTTTCTCGATTATCATCAGCTGTAGTAATAGAAACTCAATCTCAAACATATGGTCTTTCAATAAAATTATTCCGTCAATTACTAATAAGATTATTTATAATCTCACGTCTCACTTCATCATGAGATTTATAGTTTCATAAGATATTTATAGGATCAATCTTAATGAGGCTATCTTGATATTCGTAATACTTTAGAATATCAATAAACACTGCCTTTACATATAACATAGTAAATAAACTTTCATTACTACTTTTACGTTGCATTAATTCATCTATGTAAGGAATAGTATTTCAAATCTTACCAACAAAAATTCTTCTTTTATGATCAGGTAATTCATTAAGCAAAGCAAAAAACTTACTTAGTTTTTTATCTAAATCTTTTTGTTTGTTTGAATAATTATCACACAAAATACCATCTTGATTTACTCAACAGATAGTAGAAAGTACTGGATCAGCGTGAATCAAAGAGCTATCAAAAAATGAATATGAATATGCATTATTAGTATAAAGCACTCAAAAAACACAACTAACTACGCAAAACACTATTCACAAAAGTAAGCGATTACGCATATGTAAATCAATTAATAAGTAAATACTAATTCCTATATAGGATTAATAAGTCATTTTTCAATGGAAAAGGCTCAATATACCCTTGAAAGTGATTAAAAAAAGCCGTATAATTATAATAGATTTATTGTTTAACAAAAACAAAATGTGAACATTTAATAGCGTACAATGAGATTGAATAGCTAGATGAGATAATTTTACTCCTGAAAATCTCTCAGAACCAAAGAAAAAAACAATATTTGAACCTGCATACCCAAGTGGGAAAGAAACAGTATCACATGAAGTTGTAAACAGATACTGAATTTGATCAACTACACCTGTTGATATTGAAACACTTAAAAATATTACAGCAGAAAACTTAAATCAAAATAAAGAAGAATAAACGAATAACTAATTTATAATATACAAACCATGTTCTATTTTAAACAAAAATCTCAGGATTTTATAGTCACTGAAGAGTTACCTTTTGAACTATCATGAAAAGGTGACGCTTTTTATGTATTGATCGAAAAAAGAAATAAAAATACTATGGATATAGTATGACATATATGCCATAAATTTAAAATTTCTAGATTAACAATTTGAATAGCTGGCCTAAAAGATAAAAAAGCCATAGCAAGACAACGGATAAGCATCTATGATAGAGCATTAAAAAAACTTTGATGAGAAAAGGTTTTTGTTGAATGATTAAAAGAAGTTTCAACTATCATAAAAACTTCTAGACATGAAATACCTTTGAATATGAGTACTCGTATATCAAACACATTCCATATTAGATTAAGAGCTCAAAAAAAATTATGAAGTGAAGAAAAAACACAAGCAAAGAAGGATATTGAAACAATCTTCTCAACATGATACCCAAATAAATTTTGAGCTCAAAGATTCTGAATTGAATGAGCAAATTGGTTAAAAGGAAAAGAAATTCTTGATTGATCAAGAAAAATTTCTGACAAGAAAGAAATTCGTTTTAAGCTACAAGCATATTGAAGCAAGTTATTTAACGAATATGTTTCTCTTAGAATAAATAATAAGCTAGAACTTATGGACTGAGACATTCTACTTAAGGATTGAACTTACTGAGTTTATTCTAAAGAGCAAAACACCTTTCAAACATTTTCGCTATGAGAAACAGCTAAAAAACCTATATCAAATCCCCAAATACTTGAAAAGGCTATTCCATATGATCCAAAAACAATGGTACTTACAGGACCAATTGTATGACACAATATCTTATTACCCAATAAGAGATCTACAGCATGAACGTTTGAGTGAAAATTTCTTAAATCGTTTAAAGTAAATGATAAATACTTTAAAAAATTTAAAGACGAAAAGATCTTTTGATTAAGAAGACCACTCCTCGTTTCACCTAAAAGTTGTAAGGCAACATATCAGTGAGATGATCTTCTCATTATGTTTACTTTACCTGCATGATCATACGCTAGTATAATTATTGATATGATAATGAACAAAGTTGAAATAGAAGAGTTTTCTGAAATTAAAAAAGCCTAACATCTGCTAGGCTTTAATATATTGAAATTGAATTATTGAGTTATTGAATCTTCAAATAGTTCTCTGATTCATTCTAAAAGACCAATAAGATGGGCTTTTTTACTGTCATTCATATCGCTTGTTGCAATTTGTTCTAGTTTACTTTCAACTTTTTCAAGAATTATTTCAATTTTTTCTGGATTATTTAGATTTTTTAAAGCTCTTCTAACTAATCATTTTTGATTATCATTAAGTGAAGATTTACCCCATTTTTTCTTTCACATTTTAGTTGTTTTCTTGTTCGTTGGTAATTCACCATTTTCATTATAATACTCTACCAAGTTATCAAACTTTTCTTGTTGTTTTTCTTCATTGACTTCATAATCATAGTCATCATCAGAAGTTTCTTTCTCTGCCATATGATTTGCTATAAGTGCTTGATATCCAGCATAGTTATTATTCTTAA
>CALLUT010000111.1 GCA_938010495.1 Candidatus Absconditabacterales bacterium | reverse complement strand
AACATCATATACTAAAATAAACGAAGACGATATAAGATGAGACTTAGAATGGCTTTGATTTGTATGAATGTCAGATCCAGTAAGAGCTGATGTAAAAGACGCTCTTGCAAAAACAAAAAAAGCATGAATAAAACTTATTGTTATTACTGGTGACTTCTCAAATACTGCAAAACATATTATGCACCAACTTGATGTTGATGTAACTGAGGAACATATTATGTTATGAACAGAACTCGCAAAACTTGATGACACGCAACTCGGAGAATGGTTAGAAAAAGATTGAGCTGTGAAGCTGTTTGCTAGAACTAAACCTGAACAAAAAATGCGTATCGTTGAAGAACTCAAGAAAGACGGAGAAGTTGTAGCTATGATGTGAGATTGAGTAAACGATGCACCAGCACTCAAGAGAGCTGATATTGGTATTGTGGTGAACGAAGCAACAGACGTTGCAAAAGAATCTGCTGATTTGATTTTGCTGGATAGTAGCTTTAATACTATTGTTGATGCTGTTGAAGAATGACGTGGGATGTTTGATAATATTAGAAAGATTATTCTCTTCTTAATGTGTGATGCGTTCGTACAAATTATTGCGATTTTAATTGCACTCTTAACATGAAATCCTCACCCACTAACTGCTGCTCAAATTCTCTGGAATAATCTGGTATCAGATGGACCACCAAGTCTAGCAATGACTATGGATCCTAAGAGAGGAGGACTTATGAATATTCCTCCAAGATCATCAAAAATACAACTTATTTCATGATGGATAATGAAACTTATTGGTATTGTTTCTGCATCAGCCGCAGTAGTATGATTCTTGTTATTTAAATATGCATTAGATGTTACTGGAGATCTTGTACTTGCACGTTCTGTATGATTTGCTTGTTTCTGATTAACAACATTATTCTATGTATTTTCTGTAAGAACACTCAAAGAATGAGTATGGACAGAAAATATCTTTGATAACAAATGGTTAGTGTTTGCATGGATTCTTGATCTATGACTAGTACTTGCACCATACTTCTGGGCTCCGCTTGGTAATTTCCTTGACGTAGTACCTATTGGATGACGATGGGTTCATGCTGTGGTATGTGCACTTTCAATAGTAGTAATTATAGAAGTTGGAAAAGCATATTTTAGACAAGTGAGCAAGAAAAAGTAGTATTGACAAACTAGTTATCAGCACTATAGTAATCTTAAAGATAAAAGAATGGGTTAGCTGTTACCAATCCATACTTACTTAGTTAGTTAGTTGAATTTGGGCCTTACGGCTCTCTAGAGTACTTAGTACTTTAGGCAATGAGGTAGTCACTGTTCCGGCAGTGGCTACTATTTTTTAATTTTGAAATGGTGTCTCAATATTTTTATCCGTTATTGAAAATTTTCTGTTATCAATAATTTTCTTTGTTTGCGGTAAAGAAAGTCAATTAAACTTTCAATCTTCTCTCACCCAGACAGATTGAGGACGAAATGATTCTCGCTTTTGCATAAAATGTAATGCTGAAACTACTGCAGCAAGATATGATCTATCATCAATAGGAGCGCGTAGTGCTGAAGATATATCAACATATAATGTTTCTCCAGTGTAATTCATATATTTATATCT
The DNA here is from genome assembly GCA_938010495.1 of Candidatus Absconditabacterales bacterium. Next base: position 2,215 of record CALLUT010000111.1, on the reverse strand, counting down.
TTTATTATTATCTTTATAATGGAATAGTACTGATCAAGTTAGTATTAAATCTTTATGTTCAGGATCTATTCTTGAAAGAAAATCACGAAAATCAAGATCATACATATGATTCATTGTTGGTACTGAACCTTCAATTTCTTCATGTTGCATAAACATCATTGGATCATATTTTATATCAGTAATCGAATTCATTTCTAAAATTTTTGCAAGATTTTTTGGATGCATCAATCTATTTAAAATTAGTCAGAAATTTTCAACATGTAAAAAATTCAAACTAGGTTTTAATCATAGCTTCTTTTCATCTGCATGAGCTGGTATTCATATTTGAGTTGAAATGATTTGATTTTTAGTGAAAGGGAGTTCCAACATTCTTATTATGTACTTACATTTATAAAGCAAGTATTTAATAAATAAAAATCATACAAAGTCAATACCTGTGATTTTTTTGTGTAAGAGATTTTCTTCTACACGGTAATAAATCATCTCTCTTGCAACCCAGCCTTAAAACACTACAAACAAACTAGTTTATAATCAATCATTACAAATGACTTCTAACCAAAAACTCCTAGAAAAATACTGAACTACAATTGCTGAAGAAGTAAATGTAAAAGAGATCACTGTATTGTGAGATGACATAGCAGTAACAAAAACGTTTGCTCCTTTAGGATCAAAACTCTCAGCAGCGTTTTGAAAAGATACAGGGCAGATAATCGGTGCAGCCAAGCAATGAAACTGTGAAGAACTTTCTGACTGATGACTAAGGGTGTTTCAAGGGGATAAAGAATGGGTTTTGACACAAGATCAATACGAAACTAGATATTCTGGATTAGATGACTGACATCAAACAATAGAGGATGGAGTTATTGTTTCTCTTGATCTACAACTTACTGATGAACTTAAAGCAGAATGAGTTGCTCGTGAACTCTCTAGATTTTTGAATCAAATGAGAAAAGAAGCCGACTTTAGAGTAGATCAAAGAGTAGTATGTCTATGGAATACTGATAGTGAAAACCTTATTCCTGTACTCAATACGTTTGATGACTTCCTCATGCAAGAAGCATTACTCTCAAAAATAGAACAATGAGCTGATACATGATCAATCACAAGTGAGTGTATACTCGATGAATGAACGGTAACGTTTACCTTGCAAGAATAATACCATGAAATTACTTATCCAACGCATCCATGATGCAACTATAACCATAGACCATGATGAACAACGTTCTTGCGGGCGTTGAATTATCGTATACATATGAATCAGCAAAGAAGATACATGAGACTTCATACCAAAAGCTATAGAAAGAACACTTAACATAAACCTTTTTGAAAACGAAGACGGGAAACTAAAAAACTCTGTCAATGCTACCAATTGAGATATCCTTATCGTTTCAAATTTCACGCTATACGGTAAAAACAAAAAATGAAACCAATTAGACTTCACAGATGCGGGATGATTTCAAATATCAAAAGAGATCTATAATGATTATGTTGAATGACTTAAAAGAATTTACACATGATGAACTATCATTACTTGAGAATTTGGTGCATATATGGAAGTTGAGAGTAGAGTAGATGGACCGGTTAATGTTATTTTGGAGGGGTAATACAATTGACATTTCTCAAAAAATAATTATAAATTTATAATGAAGGAATTAGAAAAAAAACTTCGAGAAAGTGATAAAATAACATATGAACAATTCTCTCAAGAAGCAGAGAGAGATTATAAAATTGTAAGACTGTGAACAACAATTTTTTGAACAGTGTGATTTCATAAATCATCAAATCCATATAATCCGTTTTTAATGATTGATAGTAAGTGAAGATTGCTACTAAATAAAAATGATAAAAAGAATAGTTGGATAGATTTAAAGTGAGTAAGTATGCATAAACTTCGTGATAAAATAACTAAACAAGCAGATTATAAAGATCTTTTCTATAATCTTATGGGTGAGTCACTATCTCTTAATCAAAAAGAATGGGATAAATCGATTATAGATTCAAAGAGATTTCCGAATATTACTTTCAATGAAAAATATAATTCTTCCCAAGAAGCTATATTAAGATCTATGTACCAAGTTACTTGAGATCAAAGAAATTTATTTTTTAGCAAGACTGGTTCAAAAATAATTAAGCCAGGAAATATCAGTGAAGAAAAAATTATATCAATACTAGAGTTCAATGAGAAATGATTAGAAACCTTTACCTATATATTTAG
>CALLUT010000110.1 GCA_938010495.1 Candidatus Absconditabacterales bacterium | reverse complement strand
ATCATAATTTTATTTTTATTTTTATTGTAGAGTCATAATATCATACTTTTCTGGTTAGTTCTATAAATTCTGCTTTACACTTTACATATGTATTGTAAGAATATGGTAAGAAACAACCTTAATTTATTATGAAATAGATTTAATGTTTGACAAATAATTATTTAGTGATATTATATATATGTAAAATAATATTTATTAAGTATTTTTATATGAAAAAAATATGAATAGTTGCTGGAGCTGTATGAGCTGGATATCTTGGAGTGAAAGCATTTGGTGATGATATAAGAGACCTATCACCTGATATATATGATGGAACAGTTGAGACTTGAAACAAAGCTGTACAGATAGTATGAAATGTTTGAGAGTTTATTAATAATAATGTTTCTTCTGTAGTACACGATTTGTTGACAGAAATTCCAAAAGTAGGACCACAAGCTGCTGAGGCTGCTCCTTTTGCCGTTCCTATGATAGCTGGATGATATTTAGCAAAAAAACTTGCTGATGTAGCAAAAATAGAAGATAAAGTAAAAAGAAAATGGATGATGTTAGGTGGTTGAATAACTGGAGCATTGACAGTATTTTCTCAGAATGATCTTTCAAATTATACAACAGGTGCATGACTTACTGCTGCTGCATTGGTTCCAGGATTGTATTTTGGTAAGTGAGTACTAAAATGATTTCTATGAGCATGATGAGTTCCGATTGGTGCATTGGCATCAATACCTGGATGAGCCAAGAAAGGAGCCAAGAAATGATGGGGACTAATTAAATAAACTATTATATAAAGTAAAAACTTCTCAAAAATGGGAAGTTTTTATTATAAACCAGATCTAATGTTTGACAATATTGATATTATTATGTATAATAATATTACCGAGGATAAAATCATGTTTTACAGCATTGTTTTTATTTTAGGAAAAGTTTTTATAAGGCAATAGAGAAAGGATTTTTGCCATGATTAGAACATTTTTTTCTTTTGTTGCTCAGTTTATTGTAGGGTATGGTTCTCCATTAATATTTGGGTCTGCTCTATGGTTTATATTAGAGAAGGGCTTATTATATATGCTTTTATCATCCCCAGAACACCATCTTCTTATTATATCTCTTATATCTATATTATATATGTGGACACAAGGGGTGGCAGCCGCATGGGTTGAAATAGGGAGTGATTCTGGTGTGATGATTGACTTGTTGGTATCTTTTGTACCACTGGTCGTTATCATACTTCATATATATGAGGGAAATAATATACACTGGGCATACGTTGCCATCGTAGGTTTTATAGTGTTATATGACCTAGTTATTAACACAAAAATTTTATTTAAGATGGCTCGTTTAACATCAGAACTCGCGAAGGCAAAACCATAAATCTTGCCTTAGAAACAAAAAAAGCCGGTAGGGTATCCCCTCCGGCAATTTTTATGTTTAAATTATTTATAATAAATCCCAACTTGTCGCTGTTCAATGCTCTTGCATAGATTTTATAAATTCATTTTTTCTTTTATAATCTATCATTCTTTTGAAGAACTCATAAAAGTGTTTTCATCCATCTGATTTTTCTGAGATATTATCAAAAGGAAGTGTATCATCTGTTTCTTCATGTAGAGGTCATATTCACTCTACTCTTGTTGTTTTTATGGTAAGACTTCTAGCTGATCAACTAATTACTGATCTTAAGAAATCTCATATACTTCAAGGGTAATCTTTAGTATTCACAATAGTATTATTCAATATGTTTTCCAATTCTTTCCCTCATTCATTATTTATACTATATAGTTTAACTAATAGGCTTTTATCTTCTGGGGTTAACTCTCAAGTAAAGAAATAAGTGTTTCACATTAAATCTTTCCATAATTGTTTTTCATTTACTTTTTCTCATTCCCATTGTCCGTCATTTCTGATGATAGATTCTATGTTGATAGTTCTATAAAATACGGCTCTTATAAATTCTCTTTCTTTTTCAGGAAGTAATCCTATATATTTATACTCTATATATGGACCAGAAATATCTCACTCAATAGCTTCATCTATATATGATTTATGATTTAATTCAATATCTTGTTTTTCACTTTTCAAGTATGAAGAGTTAATTTTTAATTTATTGATTTCAAATGCAACATAATCATAAAAAATCTCATCTTTTCCTGACACGATTTTATCGTAATTAACATAATTGCCATCACCATCTTTTTTTTCTATATAAACCATTATATTATCTTGTACATTTTTATGTATAGTGCTAAATGAATTTCAATCTACATTCCCTTTATATATGAAGTCACGTATGTTTGCTATATTTTCTTCTTTTGATTTTCATGACTGAAGTTTCTTTCTTAAGCTATGTATGAATCTTTCTTGTAAGCTATCAACTCTTACATTCCAAAACTCAATATCTGTATCTACAGATTCATTTCTTGACCTTAAAATAGGGGCTCTTGATAACAGATATTCTCTTGGATTTGTATCGAGACTGATTTGTGTCTGATAGAAAAATGCATGTGTATCTTTTCCTCTGATATTACTATATGTATCTAGTATTTCATTCATCCAAAACGATGACAGAGCATGTCACGTTATAGACTTATGTTCATCAAATCAAATCCATTTTTCTAGAAAGGGTTGTTTTTCTAAGAAATCTTCTCTATTTGCTACGTGTTTCGTGAAACTTCTTCACATTTCCATTTCTTTTCATAATTCATCTATTCATAAAACAGCTCAACCACCAGCCACGAGAGCAAGTATAGTTCATGATATAGCTTTTACAGGAGCTGGACCTGGCATTTTACTTCATGCTTTTCATCCATATTTTGCTCATACTAAGAATCCTCCAGCGCTAATTCCAGAATGAATATGTGCTCCTAAATCTTGCGTATTTTTTCTCAAATGCTCTGTAAACATAGGTATCAATGCTATCCCTATACCATGTCATGCAAACTTTAGAAGACTATAAGGAGTTTTTATAAAGTTCCTAAAATCTCCTTGATACTTCATTTCTATCTGTTTTTGATTGAGAGTCTTTAAAAGCCCCAAGGTTTTAGTTTTGTCAGCTTTAAATTCTGCTTCTGATATTTTTCATTCTATACCTATTTTTTTTTGATCTTCTAAGAAGTCTACATATTTATATTTTGTTATTCTTCTTATTGATTCCCTATAGCTCATCGGAGCAAAAGTCTCTATCTTAATGAACTTTCATGTACTTGGCTCTATGATTACTCATTTTGCCTCCAATGCTCTTAATATTCTTTGATTATTTATTTTTCAGTTACTATGAAATTGTTTTCATATATCTATTATTTCTGGATTTCCTGATATATTTACTTCTAACTTTCTAATCTCAAAAGTTTTCCCAAAAGTATCATATACTCAAATTGCACCTATTAATCCTCAATATAAATAGTGTGTTTTTCATTTTGTTTGTAATTCTTTTCTATCTAGGGCTGATTGATTCTGTATAATAGTACTTTCAATAACTCTTGTACTTAAGTCAGATATAATAGGCTGAGGTTTTCATTGTATTGTTAGTATTAATTGTCATTTATGGTCAATTTCAATTTTACTTACATCATCAATTGTATTTCATTCTTGGATCAGCACTGGAATAATTTTTTGGTCAATAATCACATCAATTATATATGGATGCCTGCGTATGGCATCTTGACCTAATAGAGAAAGAGATGGTGTATCCCATCAATCTTTTGCTTGTTCTTGTTTCAAGAAATCCGTTGGCATTATTGATGATTGACTATAGAGAGGAGTTGTCTTAGAATTAAGATATTTTTCTATAAGTAGACGCAATCAGAATCTTTTTCAATGAGAACTTTCTAAAGAAATACCATCTATAATAACACCAGGAGTCTTGATAACTTCAGGTGTTGTTATTTTAGGTATGTTAAACTCTTCAGGAGGTACTGCTCACATGATATTGTTTTATTTTAGTTTTATCTTATTCATTTTCTAAACCATCCTCTTGCTTTACGTGTCCAAGGAATCTTTACTTTTGGCTCGACAGATTTTTCGATAATAGATTTTATATTTGGTTTTTCCATTCATTTACTTTCAAAGAGTATCTCAATTGCACTATGAAGTTCGACAGTAGATTTCGGATTAAATTCACCCTTTCCTAACAGTTGCTTAAATCCTTTTATTGCATTTGCTCATTTTGTATCTCATTTTTCTATGAAGTGTCTTTCTAATATATCTAGAGTTTTTATAGTTTCTGCTTTCATAGCTTCGACTGATTTTACTTCTGTCTCAACTTCTGTAGCTTTTGTCTCTGTCTCAACTTCAGGAGCTAGGGGAGTTTCTGGTGAAGGAGTACTTCATTTATGACGCTCTATAAATTCTGATTTCTCAGTACTATCCTTGATCATATCTTGGAAGTCACTTAAAAATCAAGTATTAACTTTTCCATCAGGCCCCATGAGATTATGTCTTATTGGTGTGTATTCTGCTCATCTCATAAGTTTTTTTATAGAATCAAAGTACTTTTTATCTACAGTACTATCTATTACACTTTTAATAGTTTCTATACGACTATCTCATAAACTTCTATACAAATCAATTATGCCTGCTTTATTCAGTGTTATATACTTTACTAAATTACCACGATCGCTATTTTTCAGTCCTTCTCTTATTTTATCATCTATCAAATCGTTTAATTTTCACTCAAACTTAGTTCCATCAGTTTTCAAGAGTAATTCTATTTCTTTGATTTCTCATCTAAGCTCAGTTACTCATTCTTGTATTTTTATTAAATCTTTTTCATTTGATAGAGTTTCT
>CALLUT010000109.1 GCA_938010495.1 Candidatus Absconditabacterales bacterium | reverse complement strand
TTTCTTAATATATGAAACAGCTTCTATTCAATCAAATTCACTTTCTAAATTATGAAGTCTTCATTGCAGTTCTGTAAGATAATCCTTATGTTTACTAAGGATTTTTTCGATAACTTCTAACTGTAATTCCTCTTTTGCTTGAGCCATTGATGCAATACTAATATCTCAATCATAAATCTCAGTAATTGAGTTTAGAAATTGTTCATAAAAATTATTTATTTCATCAAAATTTACTGCTTTTCAAAGTCATAAGTGATTTTTAACTTTTTGAGCTATTTCATTATGATCTGGTCATTCGAGAGCTTTTTGAGTTGGGGCTTTTAATAGTTTCGTTTGATCTTGTGCTTTTGATCATTGAAATAATTTTACTACAGGATCGAAGAATAATCTTATATCAGACCACTGTTTTCATGGGAAGTTCTCATATACATGTAAGTTCTCGATAGATTCTCCTACGTATGGATTTATAGTAGTAATTTTTTCTAGAGAGTTCATGTCCATATCTATTCTTATTATAGCTCATTGATCAGCTGTGATGAGATCATTATGACTATCTATTCAAATTATTTTACTAGACTCTTGAAAGAGAGCTACTGGTTTTTGAAATCAATTTCTTGTATTAAAAATTGCGATGTAAGGAGATTCTTTTATGTCCATTGAGACTATAACAAATCTTTTTGTGAGATCAGTAAATACTTGATAAAACTCATAATGATCCTGATAAAAATTTTCAGAAAGTAAAGCTTGTGATGCTTGCTGGTCATTTACATTTCATTTATATAGTTGATTGTTCAGAATTTTAATAATATCTCCAGTTTCATTATTGAGAATAGCAGCATCCTTTCACAGAATATTTCATACTTTATTTCATTTAGTATCTTTTAGCAGTATTTGATTTCATGTTTTTTCAATTGTACTTGCTCATCATTCAATTTTTATAACTTTTTGGTTAGAGCGAGTTTTATTTAATTATTTGATTTCTATTTCGTTCGCTTTAAAAATAAATTGTTCTTTTTGACTTATGTCTCTTCATAAGTCTGATGTAGATAGTGTAAATATACCAATATCCTTAGCTTCAAAAACAATCTTTTCTCAATTAATTAGTAATTTTTCTATTCTGCTGAAAGGTATTCATTGTATATCATCAAGGGTTAATGATTCTATTTTACTATCAATTCATGTTGTTCATGAAATTTTCATTGATGATATGTGGTCAACTAGCATTGAAAACTTTTTGACAAAAAAGGGTCTTAGTTTGTTTTTTTCACCTTCTATATATCACTCATTAATCAAAGCTATGATTTGATTATTATATGATTCAAACTGATATCTGTTTTCAATTATTTTGTTTCCTGTATTTTTCATATCGAAATTTATAAGTTCCTTTCAGAGAATTTCTGCACCTTTTGCTTTAATAAGTTTGAAGTTTGATTTTTTGGGAAGAATAAGATAATTTTTATTGATATATTGTGTTAATTGTTCATAACTTTCTATATTTTCCGTTCACTTCATCGTTTCAGTAATTACTTTTACGTCAACGAGGAAATTACTTGCTTCAATATTACTAAATTTATCCATAAATTTTCAATAATCATAAATTATTGACATTTATAATAATAATGTTTTGGTATTCAAGATGTAATAGCTATTTCTTCGTTGCTTCTAAGTAATTAATAGAAAGCAATATAGCATTTTTTGTTGTTTTATTTTTAGCGTTTTTTGCAATTTGTTTGAGAACATTAGTATTTGTTTTTTCAAAACCATCCTCTAAGAATTTATAAAATTCTTTACCACCTATATCTGGTAGGTAGTATATTTTGTTTTGGTCTATTTACATTTTGTCTCAATAGAGGTCCTATTGTCATAGATAATATTATTTTAAAAATATAACTCCTACCCCACTATCCTATATATTTCCTCAATACTCGTTACACCTCTTAGCATCTTTAATATAGCTGCATCTCTTAGCGAAAGGAATCATTGTTCTTTGGCAAGTTGTTTGAGTTCAGCTACGGATTTGTTTGAGAGTATTGCTTCTTTGATGATTTCATCTATTTGGAAAATTTCAAATACGGCTGTTCTTCAGTCGTATCATCAGTTAAATTTACTTACTCTTTTGTCTGGTTGGAAAATTTTACCATCATAATTTATTTGTAATCATACTTGGAATTTGCGAATACGTTCCAGTGACTCTAATATCGTGTGATCCGTTTGTTTATCTGCATCAACAAGTCTTGGTTTGGCTATCTTTCTCAACAATCTTTGTCATACAATACAGTTTAATGATGAAGCCAACATAAACGGTTTCACTCACATGTTGAGGAGTCTAGTAACCGCTTCTACTGCAGAGTTTGTATGAATTGTTGAAATCACAAGATGTCATGTTAACGCAGCGTTTACAGCCATTTCAGCACTTTCTAATGTTCTGATTTCTCATACCATAATTACATCAGGATCGTGTCTCAACACTCATTTGAGTCATGCTTCAAACGTGTATCATTTCTTCTTATCTATTTGTGATTGTTCGATTCAAGGGAGTTCATATTCGACTGGATCTTCTAGTGTGATAATTTTCTTTTCTGGTGTGTTTACTGCGTTCAAGAGTGAATATACCGTGGTAGTTTTTCATGATCATGTTGGTCATGTAACTAGGATCAATCCATAGTTTTTTACTATTTCCTTATCCAATGTTGCACTATGAAATGGTTCACATCATAAGTTGTGGAAATCCATAATCCCCATTGATGAATCAAGGAATCTAAGTACAAGACTCTCTCCTCTTAGTCAAGGCATTACAGAGACTCTCACATCAACTTTAACGTCTTTTCATCATACATTTACCGGAAAATCAAATCTCCCGTCTTGAGATACCATTCATGTATTCATTTTTACTCATGCATCAAATTTAAGTTTCATTAAGTATTTTTGAAATTCTTTATGAGAAAATACTATAACGGTTTGGAGCATACCATCGATTCTTAAACGCATCACAACTCATACTTCTTCTGCTTGAAAGTGAACATCAGATGCTCAAGATTGAAACGATAGTCTTAAAATTTCTTTCATAAAATCACCTTCACTAAATCCATCTTTGGTAGCATATGTTTGCTTGATGAGCTCAATTGCTTCTTCAGAGGCAGCGGTATGTCTATGATCATAGGTTTCTTTTTCTCACGCTAGATGAGCTTCGTATTTTGTATACCATTCAATAGCCAATTGAATTCACACATTGTCTGTAAAATATGTATCTAGAATATATCCTTGAGCAGTAAGTTTATCTTCTACTTGATGAAAAAGATTTGGATTATTGTTTGTAGTAATAAGTTTTATATGTTTTCATTCCTTCTCCATTACTACTGTTTCAGTAGTCTCAGCCAGATTTCTAGATAGCAAAATTAACCCTTCAAAATTAGGTTTGATTTTTTTTACGTCTTTTGCGTATAAAATTTTTGTTTTTACCATAGTGTAAGAGACTTATAAGTGAAAAAATTGGACACTTTAAGTATATGGTTGGGAGGGAGGTTTGTCAAAGAAATGGGGGTGGTTAAGAAAGATTTTCCTTAATTTCAACAATCAATCCTTTCTTGATATCTTCGACAGAAATCTGTTTTTGGTTCGAAAGTATTTTAGCTAGAGATTTTGTTCTAATCAAGATAGATTCTTTGTTGTTTTTTCTCACTGAAATAAATGATTTTTTTGGAATACTGAATCATCATGTTAGTCATGATTCAGGATCAAAAATAAATCTATGTTTATGTCGATCAGTTGTTGCTCAATCTAAAATTTTATCAAATTCATAATGCTTCATGATAGCAGTTATTTTTTTATTTTGGGGTGGTTTGTTTCATAATAAATTTAAATCATTTTCATAAAAAAATCTGTTCATTGCTCCATTTTTTTCTAATGAATCCATATGAAAACAAAAAAATTCTTTGATCGCTTGTATCTTTTTGATTGGGTCTTTAGCAAGTGTATGTAGTTCTAATGATTCCTTTGAATAAGGAAGGGTAACGTTATTTTGCTTTGGAAATTGATGGGTTACATATCGTTCTTCATGATCACCATACTCTCCTCTATTTCGTTGAGTCATTTTATTGATGATATCATCAAACATTCATTGATACATATTCCATAATTGATCAAATCATATATTTGATAGTCATCTAGAGACGCAACGAGATGTTTTTAGCCGATCAAAAAAGAAATGACTAGATTCAATAGATTCATTGTCATGGTCAGAAAAAACTATTTGTCGTTCTATTCATCAGGTTGTTTTGTTATGCTTCCGACCTTCATCCTCTCATAACTTTTTTGCTCCATATTCTATTTTTATTTTAATATCTTGGTATGATCATAAATTTCATCTTTTTTTCTTTTTCATTGCTTTTATAAGTGTTTTTATCGTTTTAGAATCAATGAGATCTGCATCAATAAGTTCTTGATTTTTTTCTAAAAGAACAATTTTTTTCTTTATATTTTTTTTCTTTTTTCTCTTATCAATAATGATTACCGGTTCATTATATATCGTATCAAGTAGTGGAACTTCGTTTGTAATAAATTTGTTGTTTTCATTACAAACTTTATCTCGTGGTGATGTTTGATTTTCATATTGAGAAGATAAAAAATCATAATTATTTATTAGTGCTATAGCTGTAAATTTTATTTCATATCAGCTAAGTGTTCAAAGTGCTTTGGTTTTTTCAAGAATATTTTTGATGATGCTACTAATAGCTTTAATTTTTTCATGGTTACTTTTATACTTTGTATAATTTATATAAGCTCTTTGCCCAATTAGGTCATTAATGTAATCACTTTTTTTATGCAAAGGTTTCATTCAAAGAGATAGAGGTTGTTTTAATCTGTTTATAGTATAACAATATTCATTTTTTGAGTGATACTTTTCTCAAAGTGTTTCTTGACTTTTGTGAAGATCATAATTGATTTCTTCATTTATATTATTTTTAAACTCTGATAATATAGGCTCAAATGTCTCTTTTGCCCATTCATATTCATATTTTTCCATACAAAAAAACAAACTATACATAAGATTTCTTACCAGGCTCTTATGAGAGTCAACCATATTTCAAAATCTTTTTACTTGTGACTGATCTTGTCTTATAAATTCTGGTTTTGCTAGAAGTTCTTCAATGGTGGTTTTACTCATCAAAAACTGACAAATATCTATTACATCAAATTCAGTAAGTATTTCATTATTACCTATTTTTTTCTGAACGTGATGAAGGTTTCATCAATAAAAAATATCTTGTTCTTTAATAAGATTAAT
>CALLUT010000108.1 GCA_938010495.1 Candidatus Absconditabacterales bacterium | reverse complement strand
CTTTAAAATTGCATGGACGTTTCAAAGATTTATTGAACAACTGTGATGAGATTCTAGATGCGTAAAGCATAAATATGCAAAACTTTTGCTTAAAGATATAGATGCTGCAAATAAAAAATATTTAGACTAAGAGGAGTAGACTGATAGATTTTTTTGCAAAAAAGATCACGTGTAGATATACTTATGATAGGGATAAATTTATTCTATATGAGTTATGTTTAGACATGTTTTTTTAAAGCCAATGTTTTTTATAAGCTTCATACTATTTGTTGCATTGTTTTTTGTATTATCAGCAAGTTCTTGAGAATCCTTTAATTTTTTTAAGGTGTGGACAGCTCAACAAAATTTGAAAATTGGATGAAGTTATGTGACTCCAAACTCTATAGATTCTCCGGTAATAGGAACCGTTTTGGCTCAAATTAAAGTTTGAAACTGACAAATGTACTGAGCGCGTACAAGATGAGATACATTTTGACTTCAAGACAAAGCTACCCATCTTATACAAACTGATATACTAGAAGTTATGAGAAATGCTCAAGACCCATCTGCGGTATTTGATTTACATACCGGTCAAGCTGAGCTTTTGATCCAAGACATGGAAACAACTTATGAGTCTCTAACTGAACTTGCGAACGAAAAACAGTCAGAATCAAATGATTGTTTGCAACTCAAAAGAGAAGGAGATCAAGAATTTTTTGATTGAGTAGCTCAAAAATCAGAAATTGAATATATGGCGTGATTAGAAAAGTCAAAGGAATATGGACCTTGTTATATAACCAACAGAATAGAATCAAATGCATATAGATATCTTGCAGAACAATCTATTGCTTATAGAAATATCTTAGTCCAAAGAAATAATACACTTATAACTAATCGTGAAGAATTGATAACCTCTTATCCTTTATTATTCGGTGATGTGGCAGAAAAAATGGTTACCTTAAAACGTACATTAAATCAAGTTAATACTACATCATATTCTAATTTTGAAGATTTCTTTACTTTTTGATTACCTCAAAATCAAGATTTGCCTTCGTTGCAGAATATATGGTTCCGTGATAATATGTTGGAAGTACCAAATTACATAGATCCGTTGAAAGGAATTGGATCACAAATATCTACAGATTAAATATTGATAGACTTGATTTTTTCTAATTGAGAGATAATCTTCTTACTTTTCCCGAGAAGTTCTAATTTTTCTTGATATATTGTAGTGAGATCTTTAAGTTTTTTTTGATAATTTTCTTCTTGTAGTTTTAGGTGAATCCAATCAGGCGATGAAGATGATAATGATTCAATTTCACTCATAAAGTTATGTATTGATGTCTGCAAAGATTCTTTATCTTCTTTGTGCAGTAAAGTGTCATGTTTTACACTCAGATTTAGAAAATTAGTATGGTCGATTAATTGTTTTACATGTTTTTGATTTGAAGTATTACGTTGACGTTTTGTGAATCGTCTCCAAGTTCAGATGACAAATAAACTAGTAAGAAGTAATCACAATACTAATTGAAGATATTTTACTGTTTGACGCGCACGATTTTCTTTTTGTTGTTCTTCAAATAAATTAATTCAAGTTTTAATGTCTTGAACAGTACATGAGTTGATTTCATAAGTTTTACATGTGTTATTGAGAAAACTTTCTAAAGAGTTAAGAAAAGAAGTAATCGCTAAGGAGGTATCTCATTTTTGTAATGATAGTACTGCGGTTTCTTCAAAGTCTAACGTCTTTGATTTGGGTATCACAGTTAGGATATTGTCACGAACACTAGTCTCCATTCTCCTTAGTTGATTGTTGATTACAAAGATTAGATCAACTCCATTATCGTAAGTATCTCTAATACATGCGGAAAAATCCTGACGATTTGCGCAGGTGTCTCAGGGATTTAGTATGTGAATATCAGTATTGATATTGTATGTTTTATTTAAATTATCTAAGTTTTTTGAAATTTCAGGAGAAGAAAAATTATATATTGTTGCTCAATATGTAATCGATATAGACCACAATGATACTATAGCTGCTAGAAAATGACGCATACATACTTGGAAATAAACACAAAAAGTGTAGGTGTTTTATACAGTGATGCAAGTAAAAAAAATATCTTCAGGAAATTTAAATAAAAAAAATCATGTAATACTTACATGTTTTTCAGGGGAGTACTTTCATCTATAAGAATGAATGTGGTAATGTTAACATTAGTATTTCTTGACCTGAAAATAGGTCTGTGTATATATCAGTTGTGATAAGTTTACAATAACGTAGACCTCACATAACTAAATATAAATATATGAAACGAAAATTTCAAAACAAGCTCTATGTATCGGTGGATGTAGAAGCTAGTGGAAAGACACCAATGACTGCATCATTACTTAGTATTGGCGCAGCAGTTGTACGAGCAACTCATGAGAACTTTTATGTGGAACTCAAACCTCTTCATTCTTATCAACATTACAGTACAGCTGCAATGAAAATAGGATGTTTAGGTTTAGATTGTTTGCTACATAAAAATGATCCTGCTTTAGATCCTACGAACAAACTCTTTGATCCAGTTAAAGTGCTTCAGATTTTAGATCAAGAAGGAACTGATATCAAAGAAGCCATGCAGTTGTATGCAGACTGGGTTACTAAGGTAAACAAAACATGGAGAAAGAAAGCAATTGAGATTGCCGGACCGATTAAG
>CALLUT010000107.1 GCA_938010495.1 Candidatus Absconditabacterales bacterium | reverse complement strand
TTACTCCATCTCCATTTATATCTCATACACTTTGTATCGTACTACTTCCTGGTGTCTGCACTACATCTAAGACTGTCCCATTGGAGTTCAAAAACACTAGATATTTTCATTGAACAATCACATCATTTATTCCATCTCCATTTATATCTCATGCTGGCTTTAAATCTACACCAGCTCATCCATATGATCAACTTGCTGGAAGCACAAATGCTGCTGGCCATCATCAAAATTCTGTATCTTCCAATGTGCTACAATCACTTGATGACTCTCGGGTCTCTCCAAATTCTGCTGTACTCTGCACTGTCCCATCTGCATTCATAAAGTGTACTGTATATGTATGATGTCATGTTGACTGTCATCAATATGCACATCCAGGAGAAATAGCGGTAAATCATGAAATCAGATCGTTTACTCCATCTCCATTTATATCTCATACACTTTGTATCGTACTACTTCCTGGTGTCTGTACTACTCATTTTACATTATATGGCTTTTGTCATATCACATTTGCAATATTGTTATCGGAATCCCAAAAAATACTATTTTGAGTAGACACTCCATCTCCACACATTCAAATTTCTGTACAATAGCTACTACATTCTCACGTCGGACTCTCTACTACTCCTGGTTCACATGTCTCTATTCATTCCAAGACTCCATTTCCACACACACTCACTCTACATAACCCATCTGCTGCACAGAATGCTAGATCCCTACTATCTCATTCCACAAATTGTTTACAGGTACTATCATTCGTACATGGCACTCTACATTCTCATGTACACGTCAACGTCTGCCCATTAAATGTAAATGATCATCAATTTGATCACTCATCACAAAACTCTCATAGCAGTGTATCTGCTATACCGTCTCAACATGTTTGTTGTATACAAGATGTCCTACACGGAGCGTTTGGAAGATCACTATTACCTGAGATATAGTTACCATCTTCATCTAAAACTTCTTCGTCTCATAAATCACACTCATCTGTTACTCATGTCACATAATCAATATTTGCATATCAATCCCCACATGATGGTCTTTGACATGATGGATTACATGTATCTACCGTGGATCATGCTACACCTACTTCGCATACCTCTCATGCACGTGTTCATAATTTACCATCACCACACACTGAAATCCATCAGTCACACGTGCTATTACAACTCACTCACTCTTCAAGAAACTCTTCTCCATCACATACTTCTCATCATGCTGTTATTCCATCTCCACACTCTGGATTACATGACCCACTCGTACAATTTCCTGTACACGTATTACATCATCATGATGATGGATACAATCAGTTCCCACATGAAGTTGGTCAGCTACACACTCCACATGTTTCATCACATGGCTCTGGAGGTGTTCCTCCTGTTGATCATCACGAACTACCACCTGAAGGAGGGGGTGGTGGACACGGACTCTCAGGTCCACATGCGTATGCAACTCATCACCCTTGATATTTATTCTCTCATCATTCATCAAAACTCAACAATGATCTCTCAATTCAGAACACACACATATATACAAAAACAAGAAAAACAACGAACAAGATACTATTACGACCAATTAGATGTTTCATGGGAAAATATTAACAATAAAGAGAATTCAAGGAGTATTAAAAAAATCACTCATCATGCTAAGCATAATTAGTGATGTATCTTCTGTCAAAAAGAGATATAAACCTAGCTACAAAACAGTTGACAGAATAAAAAAAATGACAATAAAAAATCACTACAATTTCGTAGTGATCTAATTTTTTATTCTACTACTAAATCAAAAATCATATAAATTGGATATGAGAAGTAGTATGAAAAATTAAGACGTCATACGCTTACTTCACAACATCCCACTCAATACATATGCCAATGGAGCTGCAACAAAAATAGAACTAAACGTTCCAGCAATAACTCACATTCATAAAGTAAGAGCAAACATTTTCAATATTCATGTACCAAAAATATACATCGCTCAAACAACTAACAGAGTAGAGATTGATGTTGCCAATGATCTCCTCATAGTCTGTCGAAGAGATCTATCAAATACCTCTGCTCTGTTAAAAGGAAGTTTTTCGACATTCTCTTTTTTTGGCTTTCTCTTCTTCTTTATGACAAATTCCTCTTCATCATCAGTTCACAAATAAGAAAGAGTATTTTCTCTAATTCTATCAAAAATAACAATAGTATCATTTATACTATATCACATAACAGTTAATAGAGCTATGATAAATATTGTATCAACTTGGATTGTGGGATTTAATGACATAAGTAAACCATACACCCCCCCAGCAAATGAAACATCAAAAATCATAGTAATAATCGTCACTACTGCTAACAGTAGTGGAGATATAACCTTACGCATTCATGAAAACGCAAAAAGAATATAGACAGCCATAAGGATCGTTCATCGAATCAGAGCCTGCTTTGCGGTTTTGGTAATATAGTCTCAAATACTTGGTCAAATAACAGAGAGTTCTAATATCTGATCTTTTGAAGAAATTGTCTTATTATCTAGTAATGTATCTTGTATAAGATTGGTAATAGAAGATACCTGCTCATTTCCAGAAAATCTTTGTTGAAGAAGAATACTACCGTATCCATCTTTATTTCAATTCGAAACTGAAAAATTTTCGTATCATGCATTGTTTAAAGCTGTTTCAACAGCGTCAACACTATCTCAATTTACTTCACCATCTACAACAACTTCCATACCTCATGTAAATTGAATAGAAGGACGCATATTGTTAAAAAACAATCGTCGAGAAGCTGCTACAACTATTGCAGCAATTGACAATCGAATTCATGCTTTGGAAATAATACTAAACTGCTTCATAAGAAAATAAGTGAGTTATCTAGATAAAAATGAGTATATATAATTTACTATTTCAATTAAGCTATTACTACATT
>CALLUT010000106.1 GCA_938010495.1 Candidatus Absconditabacterales bacterium | reverse complement strand
TACAGTCTTATAGATAAGAATGTTTATTAGTATGTTATCAATGAATCTTCAACAAGAAATTAAAGCTCGTGGATTACTCAAGCAGGCTACCGATGAAAAACTATTTGAACTTTATGATCAAGGTGGTCAAAATCTCTATGTATGAATGGATCCAACTGCAGACTCATTACATTTATGAAACTTCGTATGATTTATGCATGCAGTACAGTATATGAAAAGAGGAAACAAGTTGATCTTCATTGTAGGTGGCGCTACCTGAATGATTTGAGATCCTTGAGGTAAAAACAGTGAAAGAAATTTCTTAGATGAAGAAACACTTGCTCATAATGTAAAAAAAATAGAAACTCAAGTGGAGAAAATTCTTACAAACATTATCGAAATAACATGACAAGATTTTGAGTTTGAAGTAAAAAACAATTTAGATTTTTTTCGTGAAAAAAATTATTTAGAATTTTTGAGAGAAGTGGGGAAATATATTACCGTAAATAATATGATGAAAAAAGAAACCGTAAAGAAAAGACTAGAAACAGAAGATCAATCAATATCGTATACTGAATTTTCCTATATGCTCATCCAAGGGTATGATTTTGTTAGACTGCATGATGATTATAATTGTAAGTTACAAATTGCTGGTTCTGATCAACGATGAAATGTCGTAACATGAATAGAGCTAATCAACAAAATTAGTACAAAAGAAAACCCTGAAGCTTATTGAGTCACTACGCCATTATTACTAGATAGTACAGGTAAAAAATTTGGGAAATCTGAGTGAAATGCCTTGTGGTTGTCTGAAGAAAAAAATAGCCCATACACTATATATAATTACTTTGTTAATACCGCTGATGATGATGTTCAAAGGTTTATGAACATATTTAGCATAAAAGATTTAGATTCAATTCAAAAAATTGTGGATTCTCATAACACTGCTCCTGAAAAAAGATCATGACAATCTGAATTAGCTTATATGGTTACCCAAATAATATTTTGAACTGAGGCTGCTGATCAATGTGCTCTTGTCAAAAAAACATTATATGGATGATTAAATCCTGTAGAAATTATATCTAAAATGTCGTCTGCTGAAATTCAGGTAATTTATAATGCAACGTGATGAACAACATGATGAAATATAAAGTTGATAGAAGCACTAGTAAATTCTTGATTATGTGAATCTAATGGTGATGCAAAAAAATCTATCAAAAACAATGCAATCAGTATGAACGAAAATAAAATTACTGACATATGATTTGAAATTTCTGATACAGATCGATTAAACGGCAAAATTATTCTTCTGAGAAAGGGGAAAAAGTCTTACAAGTGTCTACTCAAAAAATAAAACAAGGATAAACAAAAAAATCTCAACTAAAGCAAGCCATTTTCACACAAAAAACAGACTAAATTCTGTTTCATTTTTACCCACAGATGTTTTTCATATCAATCCGTTCCAGCTCTTCTATTCTCTTTCACATTAAATGTTCTGGTAAATGAAATCATGATAAATCATCTTTTCTCATTTTCCAGATCTTTCATAAAGTTTTTCTTTTAAATTGAGATACAATATCAAGAAATTCTTGTAAAGAATAAAACGATGGACGAGTATTATTATTATTTGTAATACATCTAATAGATATTACTGCACTTTGTACTTTGGGTGGAGGATTAAATGCTGAAGCTGGAACTGTAAATTCATAAGTCACCTCATTTTCATAATTTAACATCCATCGTAAATACGATTTTTTCTTAGCATTACTCATCGCCTTCTCTGCAACCTCTTTTTGAACCATGAATACTCATCATGGATAATTATGTGATTCAAAAAATAATCTCAATATTGGGCTTGTGATATAGTAGGGTAAATTTCACACCACTAAAGTATCTAACTCGCTACCAGGATTCAACGAACCTTTTAACACATCTCACCGGACTATTTTTGCATTTATATGATCTTGAATAATTTTTTGTAATACTAATTTCAATGATGAATCAATCTCATATAAAGTAACTTGTTTGAATGGAGATATAATTTCTTTAGTTAAAACTCCTTTTCATGGTCAAACCTCTATAAGGTGTGTACTATTTAGTTCCTTCTTTAAGTCGAAAATGGTTCTAGCAATCTTTTGTAGAATATCTTTATTATCTAAAAAGTGTTGTCAAAATTTTTGTCACATAAATTTCTATAAATTAATTTTATCAATTTGATCCATAATTGAATCTACCTTTCATTTCAGTTCGTTAGCTTTTGCATTTACCTCCTTTAATTTATCCAAATATTGTAATACATCTAGATCTTTTAGTTTATTTATCTCAACTCATAACTTTTGTAGATTCTTAAGTTTTTCTACTCATGCTAAGTCTTCTAAGTAATTTTCTCCCAACTGAAGCTCTATAACTCATTTTAAAAGCTCAATTCATGATAAGTTTTTAAGTTTATTGCGAGCCAAGTTTAGTTTTTCTAAGCTATCCATCAATGGGAAGCCTAGTAGTGAATCTATTTCATTTCAAGAAAGATTTAACTCTCTTAATCCAGGTAAACAGTTTAATCAATCAATAGACTGAATATTGTTATTACTTGCATTTAATCAAACTATTCATGAAACATCTACTCACCTAAGCGCATCACATATAATCGATAAGTTCGGTAGTCCCAAATTTGAGAGATCCAAAATTCATTTACTATCTACTCTACTTA
>CALLUT010000105.1 GCA_938010495.1 Candidatus Absconditabacterales bacterium | reverse complement strand
TTGTTTTTAATTTCTCAATGCACAATTTCAGGATCTACAATCTCATGTTGTCGACTATAAATTCTATAAAATTCTTTACTTCGAAACTCGACATAGTGCAAGATAAGTTCGTATGAAATTATTTTCCCTACATTGGTAGTCTCTTTTTTCTTTTCTCTAAGTTTATATTGAATGCTTCTAAGCATTACTTTAATTTTAGTGACTTCATCTTTTGAGTATTTATTATTTTTGCGTAAAAGAGTGTATTCGATCTCATTTAATTTTTCTGCGATGTCAGTTCATATCCATTCATATGGAGTTTCACATGAAACATCTCATCGAGCATGTGGTCACATAGTACAATATTTAAATAATGTGTCATATTCTCATTCGAATCAATTGGTAATGGAAAAAAATCCTAGTCAAATTATAATAATAAGAGTTCCAAATAATTTTTTCATGAGTTATGAAATCAATAATAAATTTATAAACTTCTCTCGTTATATTCTTTCTTTATCTTCTCAACAAAGGCTACACTTTCCATAACTTCTTGTCCTTTTGTTTTATAGTCTCTTACATTCACAGATTTGTCAGTCATTTCTTTTTCTCAAACCACTAGGATATATGGTATTTTAAGTTTTTCTGCGTTACGAACTTTCTTATTTAATGAGTCAGAAGAATCATCAAGTTGTACTCTGATTCATGCATCTGTTAGTTGTTTTCTTACAGTTTCTGCATAGTCGTTGAATGCTTCTGCAACTGGAACAACGATTGCTTGTGTTGGAGCTAGCCACACTGGAAATACTCATGCAAAATGTTCGATTAGTACTCACATGAATCTATGACTTGATCATAAGATCGCCACATGGAGAACAGCTGGTCTTTCATTTTCATTTTGTTCATTTGTATATGTCATGTCGAAATTTTCTGGTTGTATGAAGTCTAGTTGTACAGTTGTAAGTTGTCGACTTCTCCCAATTGCATCTTTTACTTTGATATCAATTTTTGGTCCATAAAATGCTGCTTCTCATTCTTCAACAGAGTAGTCAGCTCATCGTTCTTCTACAAGTTTGATAAGCGTTGATTCTGCTTTGTCCCATACAGCATCATCTCAAAAGTATTTATCTTTATTTTGAGAATCTCTTATAGAAATTTCTACCTTAAAATCTTCAAATCCAAATGTTTTATACGTTTTTTCCATCAGTCATAAGATCATTCAAACTTCGGATTCAATTTGAGAATGTCTTACAAAATGATGAGTATCATCTTGAGTGAGACACTTAACTCTTGTTAATCAAGAAAGTTCTCATGTTTTTTCATTTCTATAACATGTCGTATTTTCAGCATATCTCAGTGGTAGTTGTCTATAACTATGTGGAGTAGCGTTGTATAGTTCAAAATGGTGAGGGCAGTTCATCGCTTTCATTACAAATTCGTTTCATTCTTTATCAGTCATTGTTGGCATCATTGCATCGTATTTTCACATATGTCCACTTGTTTCATAGAGATCTCTTTTAGCTATATGAGGAATAGTTACGAAACTATATCACAGTTTTGTTTTTTCTTCTCTCATATAATTTTCTAATTCGTATTTGATTATTTCTCAATTTGGAAGAAAGAGTGGTAATCATGCTCATACTTTATCTGAAAAAGCAAACAATTGTAATTGCTTTCCAAGTGTCCTATGATCTCTCTTTTTTGCTTCTTCCATCATAGCTTCATACGCTTTGAGTGCTTCTTTATTTTCAAAAATACTAGCATAAATTCTTGTCATCATTTGATTGTTCTCATCTGCTTGTCGGTATGCTCATGCAAGTTTGCTGAGTTTGAATCATGTTGGATTAAGATCTTCTTTCAGGTCTTCTACGTGAGGTCATGCACAAAGATCAAGAAAGAGTACAGATTGTTCTTCAGTAATTGTTCACTTTCATACAAAAAATTCTGTAACTGTTTGATACATTTCTTTATATCACTCTTTGGTATCTCTGATATGTTCTAAGATATTTTTTGGTCATACATTGAGGTAGTAACTAATTGCAGTTTCTCAATTAGCTTTGAACTTATCAAGAAGTTCATTTTTGAGTGTTTGATTGGTGAGAGCATTGATCTCATATCATTGATCAATACTACAATCATAACGAACATATGTTTGTTTCTCTCCAGCTAAACGTTGGATGTTTTTGGTGAGTAATTTGAGTTGTTTTTCACCAAATTCTATTCATTCAGAAAATCCAATATCATAGTAACATCAGGTATCGATAGATGGACCAGTTCATAATTGAGCAGAAGCATCAACATATCTTTGAACAGCTTGAGCCAAAAGATGAGCGAATGAGTGACGTTGAGTTGATAGATCGAAAGACATGATTATTTGACAATTTTTTAAAATTTTTAGAGATTTACTACTTACTTTTAACGCTTTTAGAAAGTATACTTAAGACGTTTTTTGTTACAAGATAAAGAGGTAGCCTAATATAAATACTTAAAAAATTATGTCACTATCTTATCCATGTAGATATATTATTTTTTTGTCCTTATAAGAGAGGAAGGATATACTATATTGTTAAGCAAATTTTATAAACTTCAATTCCTCAAATGAATAATCAATACCTTAAATCCTTAAAGATTTTCTGTGTTATGTTGATGCTTTTCCAATCAACTGTACAGCCATTTACTTATGCTTTGGAAGAATTTCCTGAACAACCTGAACTTCCAGTTCAAGAAGAAATTGCTGATGAAGACTTTGGTATAGTGATTCCTTGAACTGAGGAAGAAGAGTTTATATTTGATTTTGCTGAAGAAGAGATAAATGATGTTGAGGAAGATAATAAAGTTCTTGAGGAAGAGGAAATTATCGTACAAGATGTTATCGAAGAAATCGATGAAGCATCACTAGAAGAAATTGTAGAAGAAACAATTCTTTATGAAACAATTGAAGAACCAGGAGATGAACCTGAAGAAGAATCAGTTGTTGAACTAGTAGAGGAACTAGTTGAAGAAGATGATTCTAATGAAGAAGTTATCGAGGAATTTATCGAAGAAGGAAATGAGGAGCCTTCTGAACTTATTGAAGAACTTATCGAAGAAGAAATTGCTCAGCAAGAATCAGAAGAAGTTTTTGATGAATCTATTGAAGAAAATGATGCTACAGCTGCTACAGCTGACATTGAAGATGAAGAAGAAATTATTGAATATAACTATGATCCAAATAGAGTTTCTTCTATTGGTAAAAGAACAATCGTTGTTGAAGAAAAATTAATAGAAGAAGAAATTAATCAAGAAGAATCAGAAGAAGAAATCATTGAACAGCCATCTGAAGACACGCAAAGAATAATAGAAGAAGAAGTTGCAGAAGAAGAAAATGAAATAGAAGATGAACTTGAAACTTCAATTTCTATTCAAAATGTAAATGAGCTAGTGCCATACTCATTGAACTGACAAATAATCCCAGAATTTAATGATCAATGAGAAAGTATCGCTGCTCAGTTTAATTTGGAAGTAACATTTGAAACTACCAGTGAAGTAACTGCTATGGTACAAAACGGTACTAAGGTATCAACAAAATCATGAGAAGCATTTGATCTTATGGCCTTATGATTAGATACAATAACAGTGAGAGAAAACGAATGAATTGAACCAACAGAAGTAATTGGTTCTACAGCATGGGGTATTCCATGACAAGGATTAATCTTTTCAAAGCCTGTAGAACTTACTATTCCGGTTGTGTGAGAAGGATGACAATTTGTTTCTATACTCACATTGCATGAATGAGATGATGAATATAATCAATTTGGTTTAACGAATAATCCAAACGCAGTTTGTCTGTCTGATTGATCAGTATCATGAGAAGATACATATGCAAAAGCTCCAATTGTTGATTGAATGGTTACAATCTACACTTGTAGTGCATCTTCGTTCGTAGCAACAATTAGCTGAATTCCAACTGCAGCAAACGAATTCTATGTAGATAATTGAACACAAAATATAATCAAAACAGTAAATGCATGAGACTTGCCAGCTTGAGTTACTGTAAACTCAATAACTGTTGAAGTTACTTTCCGTCCAATTGATACAGAAGATCCAACAGTATATAGTGCTACAAATGCATATTCGAGTGAAGTATCAATGTCTTTGATTTCGCCTGATGCAACTACAGTAGAATTGTTTCCAACATGATCGTATACAGATGATTGAGTAGTAACTGCATCTGCAACCATTACGTTCGATGATGCTTCAACAAATTGAACAGTAACATGATTACCAACTTCTTGAATATATGAACCAACAGGTACATTAGCAGATTTTATATGAGAGGACCCATTTGGTGATTGGACGCTACAATATGCTGATAGTACAGATCTCA
This sequence comes from Candidatus Absconditabacterales bacterium, assembly GCA_938010495.1. The sequence goes on along the minus strand of CALLUT010000105.1, from coordinate 1,749 downwards.
ACTGAGTTATCGTAAATAGTCTTAGCATAATCATCAACGCAACTGATATTTGTTGAGATTGAGAAACAACATGAACTGAAGCATGTGATGATGGAAATACTGCAACATGAGATGGTTGTGATAATCTTTGTGCAATTGAAACATGATATGAATGTGTAACACCGTGAACATGAACATCTGTTTGTACGAACTGTGCTGATGAAATATTTGAATGATGAGTAGTACAAAATGTATGAAGTGGACGATGGACTATTCCTTTGTCAGATTTCACATCAAAGACCTATTCTTCTACACCACTTATTTTAACAACTCCACAAACTATAAATAATTGAGAAAATCCACCTATTGCTCGTATTCGTAATGTATCGATTACTAGTTTTGAGTTGAGTGTTTGTATGGATAATTGAGACCCTACATGTGCTAGTTGATTAAATTGAGAAGATGTTGGTATTGTTATAGTTGATGTAGATAAAGCATCATGTGCTGAAAACGTTGCGGCTTGAACTACAAATATAGTGACTGATTGAACTGCTACTGCTTTTACATACTGACAAACATTTACTAATGTTCCATACTTATATTCTTCATCACAAACATCTACTCAATGAGATAATATTGCAGCAGTAGCTTGGTACAGTCCAGTGTGAACTGCATGAGCTTCGTTTATTTGATGTGTTCATCAATGATGAAATTCTTGAGATGTTGATATCTGTACTCCAGCACAGCCAAATGAAACATTCGGTTGGATAGCAATTGATCCGCTATTATTTTCATCTGCCAATGTACAATTTTGAACCGAAACTATTGGACATAGTACGTGGACTCCAATTACTTTTTCACCAGCATATTCGTCTGCACCTGTGGTTATGGTTACGCTTAATAGTGAATGATGAGGACAAGATTCTAAATCTCATTGGGCAAGAAATGTTACTACGGCATGAGCAGATATTAGATATTGTGAACAAGACGCTTGAGGTGTATGTAATACACATAATGGAGAAGTTACTAGATGGTTGAGTTATGAATCAGCTATTGTTCCATATTGTGGTAATGACCAAGTAGAAGCATGAGAAATATGTGATGATGGAAATACTATTGATTGAGATGGATGTAGTAGTATGTGTGTCACAGAATGACTATGTTGAAATGGGACTACTGATCCTGGAGAAGATTGTGATGATGGAGCAAATGGTGATGATGAAGATTGATGTAATGGTACGTGTCATATGGTTTGTCCAGCTTGAGAAGTGTATGATTGAGGATGATGATGTATGGAATTATTATGTGATACTACAACTTCAGTAACACTTTGATGAAATGATGTTTCTGGAACTTCATTATTTTCATGAGATGTGGTAACTGTAACTTGTGACTGAGCATGAGCAGAGCTCTATGCAATGAGATCAGATGATTGATCATGATGGGATCAATTTTCTTGGTATACAACGAATAATCCAGTAAATTATACTATAACTGCTGAAGCAGCATATACGTTCCAATGTTTTATTAGATCATCAAGAGATGATACATGATTTCCATGGGCAACAGAATATTGTTGAGCTGTTGAAACGTACCTATGTTGAAATGGTATTGTAGAATGAACTGAAGTATGTGATGATTGAAACGCAGACAATACAGATGGCTGTCTGGATATATGTGTTGTGAGTGCATGTTGAGATTGATATGTAGAGGCATGAGTAGAAGATTGTGATGATGCGAATACAGACAATACAGATTGATGTTTAGAAA
>CALLUT010000104.1 GCA_938010495.1 Candidatus Absconditabacterales bacterium | reverse complement strand
ATGATATTCGTAAGTTGGCAAAACACTTACTCTACTTCTCACAGTTATTTCAAGATGGGAACTGAGAAAAGTATACATCACTTAGTAAACTATTGGGACGTCGAAATGATTCGTTTGAATTACATCTCTGTCTCAAATTGTACAATAAAAAACTTAAAAAAGCTTCCATAAAACATATAATCAAATCACTTCGTAAGCAAAATGCTCTTCAAAAAGAAGAAATTATCATTGCGCTTCAAAGAACATTTAGTTAGTGATAAGTAATTATGTTTGTTTGTTCTGATTGTTGAAATGCTTCATCAATACAACTTTGAAAGTGTACATCTTGTTGAGTTTTTTGAACATATAAACGTGTCCAATGAGTTGGTAGTACATGATCAAAGAAGAAAAGTAAGTGATCCCCATTAGAAAAAGAAGTTGTGCAAAATCTTGCTCAATGGGCTTTTTCTATACCAGAATTTCAAAGATTGTTTCCGTGATGAATAAAACAATCAGCAGCATATCTGCTTGCAGGTGAACCATGAATTTGAAAATCTACAATCATTTTACAAATATTGCATGATATAATAAACAATAATTCGCTTCAAATCGCCTATGTTACCGCTGAAGAAACTGTAACACAAGTCAAAAAGAGATACGAAAGGATAATTGGTCCACTTCCAGAATGACTCTCATTATTTCAATCAAACGATTGTGAAGATATATGTTCTTCAATTGAAGAATATGGGTTTGATTTGATTATTATTGATTCTATCCAAACAATCTCGACAACAAAATCTGATAGTGCTACTTGATCACCTACACAAGTGAAACAATGTTGTGATTTATTATGACGCTCTAGTAAAAAAGCAGAAACAGCTTTGGTGCTTATATGACATATTACTAAATGAGGTGAAATAGCATGACCAAAATACTTAGAGCATATTGTAGATGTTGTTATGTATCTTGAGTGAGAACAATACGGAAACTATAGGTTCCTAAGGTTTAAGAAAAATAGATTCTGACATACAGATGAAGTGTGAATCTTTGAAATGACACAGGCATGACTTCAGCCAGTCTATGATCTTAAAGAGAGAATGTTATCTGACCAATGAGAAAGTACTCCATGAACTATCCTTACAGTATGAATTGATAGTTGAAGGGCTGTGCTTATACAACTTGAAGTGCTGGTAAACAAGATGTCAGGAAAATATCCTCAAAGAGTCGCAATATGAATCGAATCAAGCAGACTAAATATTATTATTGCAATACTTGAAAGATATCTTTGACTAAAATTATCATTCTTAGATATTTATGTAAATATTCCTGGTGAATTTACTTTCCGTGATAGTTGACTAGATTTAGCTATTGCTGCTGCTATTTATAGTCAGGTTAAAAACATCACTATTGATTCATCACTAGTATTTACTGGTGAATTATGACTCTCATGAAAAGTATTAAAGACCAAATATCATAACAAAAGACTCAATGAAGCGAAAGGATTAACCATAATTGATAATGAAAGAATAGGATTTGTGAGCAAATTACCTTCTATTTTGTAATCATCATACCCTCCTGTCTATACAATTAGTCTATATTAACATATCGTAATCATAGAGTAGCTTTTCATTGATTTAAAAAATAAATCGAAAAACAAATAATAAAGAATGTCAATTACACTATAGTTATTTCCAAGAAAAAGCGACAACAAAATGTTAGCGTATAATTATACAATAAACTTTACAATAATTATACACTTCATATAACTTAGCTACAAACAAATAACAAAAACCGCAAAACAAATGTCGCAGGGTGAAATCCCCAGCACCACAAAAACCAAATTAAACAAAATCTTAAACAATTCGTAGATGGTCTTTGACAACAGAGAGTACTACAGTACTAAAGAAAGGTACTGGTGGTAAACATAGAATTATGGAACCAAAATCATGGTTCTATGTTTACCATCACCGTATCGGCGTTATCTTTCTTATGGTGGATGGTGAGTTATTGCTCCCATCCTTTTTTTGTGGTTGAAAAAGATTGACATTTACAGCAATTTATATATCACTGTTAATGTATATTTTTTGTTACCCGTGGATGAAAGAACAATTTAAACCAATAGTAAATGATTTAGAGAATATTATCGATCTAAAATATCATAAACACAATGAATGCACAACATTTATATTTTCTCCTAAAAAGAAAATTATTGCACCAAATTTAGCGTGCATAGAATCAATAGCTTGAGACCCTTATGAGCCAACACTTAAAAATATTTTTGCAAACTGAGCTTCTGTTGCTAGTTATATAATTGAATGATCAACTGCTCTACAAAATTATTGAGAATCAGTTTTTCTTGATCAAAACAGTAATGATAAGAGTGTTGTTTTAATAACAGGAGAGCCTAATATAGAAAAAAATAGACAATCCTTAAGAAGTTCTTTGATTAGAAACTTCTGAACAGATATAGCAAAGGCTGTTACTATTATAGTTGTTGCTATAATAACTGACGTTATAGTTCCTCCTCCTTGAGTTGAAACCCTTATCGGAATATGAGCATGAAGCTACTACACAAAAACAGCATACAACAAGGTAAAATTCCTTTTATCTTCTTCTGATACGATTCAGTTTATATATGATCCAGATCTTGCTCCGGTTGAACAAGCTATAGCAAAAGATGATAATACTCAAGCTCTAGAATTCTTGGATGAGATTGATTGAATAGAAAACCAAAAGTACTTAGAAAAATATAAATTTTTTGCGTGAACTCTCTCACCAAAAATATCAACATTTAAAGAAAGAGCTCTTGAAGGGAAAGATCTTCTTCAAGAACCAACAAAAAAATATTTTGATAATAAAATTTGGGACCTCTTAACAAGAAATAAAGAACTAGCAAATTTTATGCAAGTAACTCCTTCCAAATTATCTTATGTGCAGCATTTAGTTGCTCTCTTGTGATAGATGTTGCTTGTTTCTTATATCAGGTATAATCTTTTAAGATTGATTCTATGTTTGTACCCATAGATGAGTTTTGTAACACTTTATAATCACCTCTTTCTTTTACAAACCGATCAGCATTGTGCTCTTGGTGATTTCATCAGGTGAAAGGTAATGGGACAATAATCTTTTTGATACCAAAGAAGTGTTGCTCTTCTAATGAAGTTACTGCTCCACGTGTAATAGCAAAATCACAGACATTATATATATATGCTAGTTGTTTTTGACTAATAAATCATGTTGTCCAACTGTGTCAACCTATAGATAATTTTTCTTTTCGAGTAGGGTTTTTTGTTCAAGTAACAGTTATAAATTGGAATGATGGATATGTTTTTATTAGTCATGTAATTGTTTCAAATATAGACTCTGCTCATTGTGATCATCACATAACGAGAATAGTTGTCTTTGATGTATCAAATCATGGAAATAGTATTTCTTCTTGTTTCAAAAGATTTAATGAAAGGATTTGTCCTACATAGACACACCCTTTAAATATTCATGGGAATCAGGTAAAGATTGTTGTAGCTAATTTACTTACTATTCTATTAGTAAGTCATGCATGCATATCTGATTCATGAAGCAAGACAGGGATTCTTAGTATCCATGCTGCAACCGAAACTGGTAAAGCAACATATCATCACTTACAAAACAACTTAGCAATACCATA
>CALLUT010000103.1 GCA_938010495.1 Candidatus Absconditabacterales bacterium | reverse complement strand
GTGATTCATGAGTAAATTGTAATACTTCATGTCAATGTGCACCATGGACGATACCTGATCCTAATGGTACATGATGTCTTTTATTAGAAGAATGTGGTTCGGCTGATGATGTAGTAGAGTACTACACGATAGATAAAACTCGTCCTGATCTTACAAACCCAATAGAAGGTTTACTCTGTACAAATTCATGAGTTTTTTCTAACCTGCAAGATACAGGTAATGATTGGATTTGGGATTGTGTTGATGAAAATTCTTGTGATACGATCAACCATTTTTGTTGAGATTGAACAGTAAATGATTGAAATAATTGAACTTATGATGGTTGAGAAGAGTGTGATGATTCATCATCTGGATCAGAATGTGATAATACATGTCAATGTAATACTTGATTTGAACCAGACCCTTCAGGAAATTGATGTGTTGCAAGTGCATTTCTTTGCTCTGATCCAGCAGTGACAATACCACTAGCTGAATGTGAAGCTTTGCTCGATTTTTACGATGACTTAAATGGTGATTCTTGGAATAGTTGAGCAACATGATCAACAGATGGTTGGAAAGAACCAGGTACTGATCCTTGTACTTGGTACTGAGTAACTTGTAATTGATCAAATGTAGAAATGTTATGAGATGCTAATACATTGGCTTACAATAATTTAGATTGATGAATTCCTACTACTATAGAAGATTTAAGCCAGTTATATTGGTTTGATGTAGAAGGGAACAATATTGATGATATTCCATTTAGTTTTCAAAACTTACAACTTTTAGAATATATAGATATAAGTGATAATGATATAAATTGATCTGCTCCTATATTGTGATTTATGGATGATCTTTATTTTGCTGATTTTAGTTCCAATGATCTTGATAGTAATATAGATAATGTAGCAAATAGTTTTACAAATGGTTTGTTTTTAGATCTTTCAAATAACTTTTTTGACTGAGATTTTCCAGATAGTTTATGAACATCTCTATGAAGTAATGTAGAATTACATATTCAAGGTAATCAATTTGAATGAGCATTTCCTGATAGCTATGTAACGGCAAGCTTTTTTGAACTTTATGCAAATTGAACATGATTATATAATTATACATGTTGAGATACTACTCCTTCAACTTGGCAAGATACTCCATTTGATACACAAAATTGATCTCCATTATGTATAGATTGAGTGTTTTGTAATGACAATGATGATTGTCAATCAGCAAACTGTGATTCAAATGTATGTCAGCCATCATGAAACACAGAATACACTTGTGATGCAAATGGTACATGGATTGCTTGAGTAGCATGTACAACAGTTGATTATGATGCAAATGCTGCATATACACCAACTAACGTAGCATGTAGTGATACAGTTCCTGCAAATACCACTTGTGTAGTATGTTGAGATGGTGAAGTTGAAACATGAGAAACATGTGATTGATCATGACAAGCTCAATGTAATACATGAGAAACATGTAATCAAACGACGTGTGGTTGTGAAGTAGTAACGACATGAAATACTTATACCTGTGAACCTTGAGGAGATTGGAGTATTGCGTGAGCATCATGTTCTCCAGTAGATTATACACAATGAACAACTACATATGAACGATATCAAACAGCATGTGCTGATGTAGTACCAGATAATATAGATTGTTCAGATTCATGATCAGTTTGTGATCACTGTACTGATTCTAGTCAATGTTGATTTGGATGAACGTGTACAGTACCTAACCCATGAACTCCACTTTTCTGTGATTATGATGGGACCTCTTGTAGTGTATTGTGAGAACCTTGTTGATGAGACTTATGATGACCAAGACCATGAACTTGTACTTGAGTATGTAGTGACTCAAACTGAAATCCCCCTGCATATTGTCAAGCTCCAATAGATGGGGTATGTTGATCAGAAGTGTTTATGCAAGACTTCTATAGACCAGATGAACCTATTACCAATGGTGATCTATGTGATGCATGATCAGAAGCTTTATATACATACTTGCCAGATACTTGATGGACATGGAGATGTATATGAGACTTTTGATGAGCTACTGTTGCTTGTAGTGCTACAGAACTTTATTGTTGAGATACTTTTACTCAAAATATATATTGAGAAGAATGTGATGATTGATGAAACACTTCAGGTAATTGATGTAATGCTTCATGTGACTTAGAAAATATCCCAGCATGTACACTTACTCCAGATACTCAAGCTAAACCAGCTTGAAGTACATGGACATTGAACTGAACTAAGCCTACATGGGTAACTTCAGTAGTATTTGATTATAATGATTGATCAGCAAATGATACAAACTCTGTTGGTGGTGGAGTAACTTTCTCTTCAGATCACTCTTATACAACAATTGGTGAATATAATCCAACAGTTTCTCTTGTACATCCATTTTGAGGAGATCCAGAAACATGTACAACACTAGTACAATCTGATTGATCAGCAGTATGTTGAACGGATGCAAATCAAGTGTTTTATGATTGAACACAACCTTCAACGAGTAATGCTTGTGCAGCTTGAAGTTCTTTAGTTTGAACAATAGACTTTAATAATACAACGCATCAATGGACATGGTCATGTACATCTCAATATGCTTCAAGTAGTATAAATTGTGTTGCAACACAAGAATATTGTGGAGATTGAGTTATTAATGGTCCTGAAAGTTGTGACTGATCAGATCTAGATTCGAATACGTGTGTTGATCAATGATTCTGATGATGAACACTAGCGTGTGATTCACAATGTGGATTTGATGTAACAAGTTGTGAAGCAGCATTTAGTTGAGCATGTGAAACATTACCATGATCATATACAGCAGCAGAGTTCATGAATTTAACTAACGAACAAAAATGTGCTTCATGAACATATCTTTCTTGAAATCCAAATCCTAACTGATGAAATTGGACTTGGATTTGTGAAGGTGAATTTTGATGAACAAATTCTGGTACGTGTACTGCACCTGTAACTGTTAATGCAGATTGTGGTAGCGCTGCAAATTCTTCTCATTATGCAGATGAACTAAATGATATAAACGATACAACTTTATGTGATGATTGATCGCCTGCACCTGATCTCGCATTAGCAAATAATATATTTACATGGACATGTTGATGAAATACGTGTCAAGCAACTGAAAGTGTAGATGCTGTATGTTGAACTACTGTTGTAAATCCTTCTGCTACAGTACCAACTCAAGATCTTTGTGATTTTGGTACTGCAACATCAGTTTCTGAAACAACAACAGATTATGAATGGACATGTAATTGATTAAATTGATGAATTTCATTGCCTGCATGATCATGTAATGTTTCGATAACACCTACATGTGCAGATCTTACTGGTCAATCATTTGCATCTGCATCTGATATTACTGATTCAGTTTGATGTGATACGTGATCTGTAACTAATTGAATAACAGATTTATGATGATCATTTGAATGGACTTGTTCTAACTGATGATTTGAGTCAGCAACATGCGCTGCAGATAAAGATATAGCTCCATTATCATGTGCTTGACTAAACTATGATCTACAATTGACAGACTTATGATATACAAGATTCTCTCCATACCTTGATGAAAATTTCACATCAGTATGGACTGAACCAACAGAAGATGGAGTATCGATTACAGAAGCGACATTTGATTGAGTAGTAATATCATTGGCTTCAGAATCTCATACAACCTCTGTTGATACTTCTGGGATTTATAATTATGTTTTCTCCCTTGAAAACCAATACTCAAATGAAACATTAAATTGTACATTCCCTATTACTATTGAAGCATATCAGCATTCAAAAACTGTATATGCAGTTGCGTTTGATAATAGTACTTCAACGCATGTAATCACCTATAGAGTTGAATCAGCGATGCCAGAAACATATGATGTTGTAACGCTTTCTGATCGTATTACTTATGATGATCCAGCTCTTTGATATGCTGATATTACTATATCTAGTCTTCGTATATTAAATGCTGATTGAACAGCAACATCTACTAGATTTGAAATTATTGATACAAGTGTTATTCCACAAAATACAGATATTGATGGTAACCAAGTTACTTATTGATTTGATCTAGCTGTGCAAGCAACAACACCATGAAATTATTGAAACTTTATCTTGGAATATGAAGCTGTAGCTTTAGCAAACTGAGATGAGGTATGTAATATATGTGAAATTGTTTGAGACAATTGATGAACGTGATGATGAGCAACAACATTTATTGATAAAGTATATGCACAAACTAGCTTCGCTCAGTCAAATTGAGTATGTGTCATTCCTGATCCAGACCCAGATTCATGTTCTGCATGTGCCACAGGATATAATCCTTGTCCTTGAAGAGAAGCTGAAGATTGAGAAGGAGAAAACCAATCTTCTAATAACGTAGCAAATGAATGAATGTGTTCTACAGTTGACTATTGTGGATGTTATGAAATTGAGCAAGATACATGTCAATGATCATGTAATGCTTGATATGAAGAATGTGAAGGTGCAGAAATAGGTTGATGAGCAGATCAATCGAGATCGCATCTTGCTACATCTTGTGATGCTGTAACTGATCCTGATCCGTGTAGTTGTTGAATACAAATTGCATGTGATGAGTCAACATTACTAGAAAATACAGTAGCTTGTGAACCAACAAATCCAACAGAACAAACACAATGATTTGAATTTGATCCAACGTGAACTGATTATACAACATGTTGAGGAAATGAAGAATGTGGAATGATTTGTGAGGAGTGAGCGGTCTTTGATCCAGCTGCAAATTGATTAGCATGATGATGTATCTTGGTAGCATGTGATGAATCAACTAAAATTGATGAAAGTACTTTACCTTCATGAGCAACTCTTATAGATTGTTCTGATGAAGCTACAGTAGTAGATGAAGCATTTACTTTTGCCGCAAATCAAAATGAATGTGATACTGTAACTAGTGGATGTTATTATTTCGTTGATTGTTGATTTGGTCAAGAATGGGTAGGAGATGAAACAACTTGATCTTGTACATGAACAGTAGATATTGAAAAAATTGGAGAAGAAATTAATTGATCTGTAGGTAC
>CALLUT010000102.1 GCA_938010495.1 Candidatus Absconditabacterales bacterium | reverse complement strand
ATTGTTTTCAACTACTGATTTACAGTCATTAGAAGCGTTTGCTGAAGATATTTGGAGTCAGTGCTCACAACCGATATTTGATGTTGCAACTAATACATTGAGTATTGAAAATGAAACTAAATCTGAATCAATCCAATATGTTCCTCAAAATATTGTACAGGAATTAAATGTAGCGTTGGAGCAAGAATCCCGCCAAAATTCTCTAGAGACTCAGAGGAAGTCTAGGAGAAGATAATTATAATTTTAATGATCTCTAAGCTCTCTTATTCTAAGAGGGCTTTTTTTGATCTTTTGAAGATAAATATGTATACTCTAATTACTTATTTACTTTCTTAAAACCATTATGACGATTGAAGAAAATGATCATTTGCAATGATGATCTAGAGCTAGTGCACATCCTAAAGAAGATGCGATTATCGAACATGAACAGTGAGAAGTAGCTCATGATTTGGAATATAGTCCAAACGCTGATACTGAGCACAAGCAAATGATTGCTACTTTACAGGAAGCATGATCAGCAAAAGATCAGGTAGAAATCTATGCAAAATATATGGATAAGTACGGTATTGATTGAATACTGTGAATGATACCTGTTTTATGAGATGCATGAGTTGCTACAATTAGTAGTATGTTTATGCTATATCAAGCCAACAAGATGTGATTTGGTATGTTTGATAAAGCAAAGTTACTATCGTATCAAGCAGTAGATTTTGTTGCTTGAAGTATTCCATTTGTCTGATGACTTCTTGATTTTTTTGGTGTTAAATCAAACAATCGATCTGCCGAATTATTTGAAGAAGCATATGAAGATGCTTTGCGTCAAGCCGAAGAAAAATGAGTTACAAAAGATATTATCAATAAATTTGCTCAAGAAAAAAAGACGTTCGATGAACATCTTAAAATGTATATATAAAAAAATATTTGGAAAGTATAGTTATTTCTTTTTTCGTAGAGTAAGTAACATATAAGTAAATTCCTCAAACAATTCATTTCGATCTAATGTTTCTAGGTAATCAACAACGACATCTTTTATGTCCATTTTTTTGACTTGATCCCATATCTCCTCTGGGATATCTTTGAGTTTTTCTTTACTGAAATCAGCGTTTTCCAAAAGCTCGATAAAATGATCATATAGCTGTTTGTATATGTCTTCTTCTTCTTTTGGAGTATGAATATGATTAGCTGATGCTCATTGAAAGTGAGGTCTATCAGGTGTTTTCCATCTTCATCACCATTCTAGTCAAAGTGATTCTCATATTGTTCACACTTTATTTCGTAATGTATTATCTGAAGGGTACATGCTCCCATGGTATTTTGGATCAAAAGCCACATCAAATGCATCTCAAACAAGATTTCTTGAATGGAGTGTTCGAGTAACTACTTTGCCTGGCTTAGTTCTTCACTGCGCATAAAGTTCTTTTTGTCTAGCACTGGATCTTTTACCTTCAGTTAGAAAAATATAGAGTCATTGTGCATGACATTTTTTCTCCATTTTTCTTCGTGCTTCTCTCACATGTTTTTTTAATTTGCGGAGATCTCTATCTGGTGATAACATGTATCTGATAATTAAATTATTTTATGTTAAGTAATACTAACTAAGTAACAAGTTGAATAAAGAACATTACATTTGAAAAGTTGCTAGGTATATTGTCTAGCTATATATATGTTGTTTTTTTTATAGTTTATCCTTCTCAATGATTTTCTTCGTGCATTTCTGCATGTACTTCCAAGATGTCATCTAAAGTAAATTCTTTATTAACGTTTTTGATTGCAGTTGATCAATCATGATTGAGATATAAGGTTGTATGTTTACTAGTAACTTCTAATCTTTTTTTAAGATCTGAGTCCATAGTGTCAAAATCTATGGTAAATATTTTTAGCTCTGCAGGAATTTTATCAATATTTGCCTCTATATCTTTTTGGAGTGCGTTACATGTTGGGCATCGACTTGCTCATACATATAAGATAACATCATCACCATTATCCACTGCTGTTTGCACTCAACTTAATGTGTATGCTTCGTAACCTTCTATTCAAGCTGCCGGTCAATATGCTTCTCAAGTTCATTTGTTACACGCAGTGAGGAGGACGCTTCATCATAATATGCAGATGAGAAAGAGTAATTTTTTCATGAGATAATAATAAATAAATATTTTCTTATAAGATTTTTTTTGAAATTTCATAGAGTAAAATAATTATAATTACACAATTAAAGAAAGTACCTATGTATTACTTTTGCAAAAAATATTAATTTCTATACAAGTGTACCATGCAAGAATATATGGAACAACATTGAACTAGTTACTTTATCGCCAATAAATTTTTTCCTTGAGATATCAGAAATGATGTTTTTGCATTGTATGCATTTGTTAGAATACCAGATGATATTGTTGATCAACCCCAGGTTGATCAAGTTGTTGCTAGACAAAAATTGATAAGATATAAAGAAATGTTTGATGATATATATAATTGAAATGTTGTCATAAAAACTAAAAATTCGCAATGGGAGCAAGTTATAACTGAAACTGTAATGGTTTTCAAAAAATATGATATTCCTCAGATACGGGCCCACGACTTTCTTGATGCGATGTTTGATGATCTACAAAAGAAAGTGTATATGTCATATTCTTGATTACAAAAATATATGTACTGATCTGCTGAAGTGGTTGGTTTAATGATGTGTAAAATAATATGATATAAGCAATCTCAAGAACAGGAAGTATTTAGAACAGCAAAATTATTGGGTGAAGCAATGCAATATACTAATTTTTTAAGAGACATTGTTGAGGATAATAGAGACTATGATCGTTTGTATATCCCTGAAGATCGTTTGTTATCTCATGATTTAAATCATGTTTTGTTGACGCAATATATTCTTTGAAAAAAAGTAGATTCACAACGACAAAAATTTATGTCTCAACAAGTACTCTTTTGTAAAGAACTTTACCGTGAAGCAAATACATGAATCAATCTCTTAGATAAGAAATGAAGAAAGGCAGTACGCATTGCATCATGGATATATGAATCTATTTTAGATAAAATTATTAGATTAAACTATGATGTATTTTCACAAGATGCTCATACAACAAAACGTGAAAAATTAACTACTTTATTTTTTAAGTCATTTCTCTATGCAATTGGAAAGACTAATTAAAATATCTAGGCCAAGATTTTGGATGTATGTATTCTGACCTTTTCTTCTGGGTTGGATTGCTGGTATGAAACTAAACTGATTCGAGCGAAAAATTTATACATATTTTGCTGTAGCATTATTATTATTCGTTGCTTTAGATTATTTCCTATTTTCAGCAAACTTATTTATTTATTGAGTTAATGATCTTGCTGACGTAGATACCGATAAATATAATTCTAAAAAAGGTGAGTATGAGGAAGATCTATGAAATTCACAAGAATGATTACAAAATAAAATATTATTGTTTGCTGGTACAGAGTGATTAATTCTGTGAACATTGCTTGTATACGTACAAACATTTATCTTTGATCATACCCAATGGTGGAGTGGGTTACTAATTCTCTTATTGTTTTGGTGAAGTGCGTATCGATATAGTACAGAACCGATTCGTGCAAAGTCAAAACCTTTTGTTGATGGTATATTTAATGTTTTGTATATATTGCCTTCATTGATTTGATGGATAAGTACTTGATGAACATTGGATCAAGTTGCTCGATTTTGATTTGCTGCAGCTTGGCTTCGAGCTATGGCAATGCATGCTTATTCTGCTATACCAGATATCATACCCGACCAAAAAGCATGATTGATGACGACCGCAGTCTTTTTAGGTAAATCTTGAACCTTGATTTATTGTGCAGTATTGCGAATGATTTCAAGTTATCTAGGATATACATTGCTTTGATTTCCTATGTTGTTGATGTGAGCGATTTATTTGATTATGATAATAGGTAGTTTTTGAACTGATGTAATGACTTTATATAAGTGGTTTCCACGGATAAATGTTTGAGTTTGATGAGTTTTATTCTGATTAATCCTCTTATGATAAGAGATTTTTTGAAGAGAGTTGCGCTGTTTTTCTTACTTATGTATGTAGTCTGATTTTTTTTGCTCTTATGGAATCAAGAGATGTTTCTCTTGTATCCAGATACAGATAATGTTGAAATAGGTGAATATACAGAATTTACATTACCTTTTGAAGATGGCATGCTCTATTGATTAAAGAATTATGATACAACTTGTGAGAATGATTCTTTGGTTATATTTTTCCATGGTAACGCATGAAATAT
>CALLUT010000101.1 GCA_938010495.1 Candidatus Absconditabacterales bacterium | reverse complement strand
TAATCAACTCAATAATGATCTGCTAACAGTAGTATATGCAGTCTTGCTGCAATACACTTCTCAGTTCATACAAATATATTTACAATATCATAAAGAGATCCTTTTGTTCGATCATAAAATTGAATTGATGGGATTTCTCTTTTTATTATTCAATAATATTTATCATCGCAGCCTATTTCTGCAGGAAGATAATGAATTGAGGTATTCTTGTTTTTGTTTGTTTTTATATATTCAACTATTTGATCTTTAGTTTTAGTAGATCGAATATATGGATTACAATTAACTACAATCATATTCTTGTTTTTGTTTGTTTTTAGGGGTATTTTTTTAAGTATTTGATAAGAAAAATCAGTTCATAGTATAGCTTTTTTATTGTACTTTAGTGCTGTTTTATATGATGTTTCATCTCTTGTTATAATACTTTTAGCATTTCATAAGAGTAATTTGTACAAAATATGCGTCGAATGAAATTTTATGGTTCAAATACCACCTAGCAAAATAAACTCACCAAATAGTATTGTTTGAAGAAACCAAAAACAATACGTCCGTCAGTTATAAGGAATTCATCTTGCATCTGTTACAACCTCACCTCAACCAAATACAGTTAAATCTCTTCTAATAAAAATATTGCTTCTTTTTTTAACAACTTCTATTTTTTCATTTAATCAATCAAGTAAGTATTTTTCATTGTTTTTTAGCCAAGTGTTGAGCCATTCAATATCTTTAGATTCAACAAAGAGTTTTGAAAAATGATATTTTTCATGCAAATAATTAATAACCCCCAACAAAAGAAGTTCGTCTCAAAAGTTTTTATATCAATAGTATCATTTTAAGTATATTTTCATGCGTTAATGATTCAATTTTTCTAAAAATAAATTATATATTTCTACAGTATCTTCTATTAAATCAGAGTATACGGTTTTTATTTCAAAATTCTGCAACAAGACAATTCATTTCATAAATGAAGCGTGTTCATCTATAGAACGTAGTGCAATTGGTCAAACAGAAACTTCGAAGTTGTTATAATACAAATGCTTGTATGAACTATAACTATCAGCAAATCAGTTTGAAGTGTATATTTCGTAAAAATTACTTTGTAATGTTTTTTTTCGCAAATAAATTAATTCTTTTTGTAATCAATACTGTTTTTTTGATTGTGATTTTTCAAATTTTAATTGATTTTTTAGTGATATATTATCCTTTTTAATCTTTTTGTTTTCGTTTTTTTCTTTTTCTAATTTTTTTGATGAATTGGGAATATTCTTACACTTTAGGCTTTCTCAATCATAATCAATACAGACTGATCAAGTAAATACGGATATATCATAACTATCTACATCTTGAACCGCGTCAATAAATCATTCTTTAGTAATAAGATTACTTGTTTTAACTTCATCATCCTCTGCCTTAGTGTAACAAAAACTATCATATTCCACTTTAGGACCAATAAGGTATATGCAAGAAGGCTTATTTGTTAATCAAAAAGATCAAGTAAAAGTTTTTGTTTCGTTTTCATTAAATGTAATTGATTCTCAAATAAGTTTTTTTGTTTTTAATCTTTCTAAGTATAATTTTTCTACATATAATTTCTCTTGTGATAGGTTTTTTATAACAACAACTTCCTTTCAAGAGTCTTTACCAGTAGGGTTTGGTGTAACAGAGAATATTTGTAATAATCACAAGGAATATACACTATTCTTTCAGTTTTTTTCACTTGTTTCTTCTGTTTTTTGATCATCTTTTTTAATTTTTATATTTTTTTCAAGATCAGTATATTTACTTTTTCGTTTTTGATAAAGCCCTTTATAATAATTAGTTTTGTTTGGTTCTTTTTCTTCCTCTTTAGGATAATTTAAATGTAGTGAGGTAGAACAAACTAACTTTCATTTATTAAATATATCAACTCAAATAGGTTTAATTCCTCAAGAATCAAATCAAATATAAGAAGGGTTACATCACTCCAACTCTCAATGAGAGATTTCTTCCTTTGAATTCCGCACACATTGATAGTTTTTATTTCAATTTGAAATAGATGATCAATTAATATGGGTTATAACATTAATTTTTTTAGGAAAAACAATTGGATTTTTGTTTTGTAAAACAATTTCACATCAGTGATTAGTATTAATATCCTCTTCTTTAAAGCAAAAATCAATAGGCACTCATGGTGTTGGTATAGAATTTGTAAAAATCTCTCAAGTATTAAAGTAAAGTGAATTTCATCAACCTACTCAAGAGTAGACAACCTTGTCTATAAGTTGTCCATCTTGTCATTTTATGATAATTTCTCATCAAGAATTAGTTAATGATAATCAACTAATAGGGATATTTTTTATATATCAAGGAAGGATATTTTTTCATCAATGTAATATAACATATTCATCTTCATACATATCTATGAATAGTTCTTTTTCACTATCTCAACGTCCAAGTCAGATTGTATTTATTGTTCAATAACATCTTTTATCACAATAAAGTTCTATATATTCTCACCAAACTTCATTTTGAGGATTTACTTCACTAATTGAAAGTGTGTCGAAGATATGATTAGTAGTATTTATTATATTGCTTATATTATCTTCAAGCTTCACACCATTATTGGCTACATAATATATTTCCTTTTCACAAAGAGTTGTTTCTCAAATTTTTTGCATAAAGATAATGTGTGGTTCATATATTTCTTCAAATAATAGTTCACATCATTTTTTTTGATTGTTATTGTTTTCCCAAATATTTTCAAAAGGTTCTTTGCAATATCAATTATCAATAGTTATTTTATTTTCTCAAAAAGAAATTTTGCAAAGATCATTATTAATAAAATGAGGAGTTATTGATGGTACTATAGCGTTTCATGAGATATTAGTCGCGTAATAATTGTATGATCAAGAATAAATAAATGTATGTAATAATAATCAATTATTATTGGTTAATTCAAGTTTTTCTCATGAGTCTGTAAGTGAAATTGAAGGTAGTACAATATACTCTATATCATCATATAACAAACTATCTGTAATTATCTTTTTTTCTCATTTTTTTATAGAAAAAGAAATTTCTTTGCTTCATAATCAATGTCACAATCAAGCAACCAAAAGACTTCATGTATAGTCAATATGGCTTTCAATAGATATGTATTCACTGTACAAGTCATTGTCTCGTGGATACACTTCTGATATAAAAATATCATTATAATTGAGTTGTTTTTCTTGGGTTGTTGACTCAGTTGTAATGCTTGATGCTTGGTTTGTTGAAATATCTATTTTAGGTTTTTCTTGTTCTGTTTTTGGTTCGTTTTCAACTTCATCTAAAATTATTTCTGATGATTGATTTTTAGGTATTAAATATTTTTCTCAACATGGAGACAATAGTCATCAAGATCAATAAAAAGTAGTTGATCAGGTCCAAATATTTCAAACAAAAGTTAATGATTTTTTTGTATTATTATATTTACTAATAACTCACTCCTCTATAATAATATTATGATTTCATCAAGATCAATATAGTATACTAATTTCTGATTTTTTTGTGTCTGAAAGAGATAATCAAAATCAACTATACAAAAAACATCATGAGCTATTTTCAATAAATCATAAATCATCTCAAATAATAAGTGAGTTATTCTGAGGGATATTAATTAAATCCAAAGAAATGGGAGTACTCTTTGCTCATGACAAGATAATTGATCAGGAATAATTTTCTTGGGATATATTATCAATTTTTATCCATTCATTTGTTCAATCAAAATATACCTCTGTAATTGACAGGTTTTGACACAGACAAGTTAATGGAAAAAATAGAAACAATAGTATTATTTGATAGTTCTTCATATTAAATGAAAAATAAACTATCTGACTATACTAGACATAGTGTATAAAAAATATCAAAAAAAAGTATAATTTAGAATAAGTTTACGATAAGATTTATTATTGAATATGCTAACACAGCGATTCATAATCAAATTCATGCATACAATAATACATTCAATCATGACTTAAGTGCTTCTGCTTTTCAAAATGAGAATAGTATTTTAAATCAAGCATATATAATTGCAATTAACATTACTGCTCAAAATATAACCCAAATCCATTGGGTGAACAATCTAGTTAGTATTCTATAACTTTTTTTAGAGTTATCTGTAGTTAATGTATCATCATTTGTAACAATATCTCTTTCTGTTTCCCAAGGAATTTGGATTTGAAGTCTTCATTTTTTACTTGATCATTCAGCTGCTGAGTTTCATCATTCGGGACTTATTGTAGGACTAGAAGGTGTCGTAGGACCCGATGCTGTAGGACCCGATGCTGTAGGACCTGATGCTGTAGGACCTGATGCTGTAGGGCCCGATGCTGTAGGACCTGATGCTGTAGGGCCCGATGCTGTAG
>CALLUT010000100.1 GCA_938010495.1 Candidatus Absconditabacterales bacterium | reverse complement strand
CATAAGGTTCGTGCATTTGGAATAGGGAAAACTAAGGAAAACTCATCAAATCGTATCTTTGGAAAGTAGTTAGCAGTAGTTAGCAATAACGTCTAATAACGTAAAATAACTAATAATAACTAAGTTCCTGAAAAAATAACTTGAGGTAACTTTTCAGTTTTGTATCTTCGTAAGCTTACATGTAAGATTACAAGACCCTCCTTATGCTCGTAGTTGACAACACCTTGTCTGCCACCGGGGTGAGACTAAGTATCACAGAGGATACGTGGATGTCAAAACATTCATTTCAGAACGTTCATCTTTCGATGCGAGAAACTTATATATAAAATTAAACACATGTCAACTCTTGATGGTTATTTTTAGTTGTTAAAATTTAATAACAACCTAATCACTAAATTTATGTTTCCAATCTTTAGCCACTTCATACGCTGCTTGATATGTAGGTTTTAATTTATACACCTCTTCAATATCCCTAAGAGCCATACGAGTAACTAATCTTTTTTCTACTCAATCTAATTCAAACATTGGTTTTTTAAATTTCTCCAAAGCATGTTTCTGCTCAAATTCAGGAACTTTTTTTATTACTTCTTCATACGAATTTTCTTTTGTTAATTCGAATCAAGCAGTTGGAATATAACTCCCATTAAGAACAAATGCTCTTCAATCAGAAGTAAAAACAACACATCCAATATAAATATCTTCTAAGTTATTATCAAACGATCTCATTCATACAGCAATCTCTGATTTATATTGTTCATAATTATCATACAACCTTTGTAAACCAGGAATAACTGCATGGTTTTGTTCAACATTATATCCAAATTCTTTTAATTTATTTGATAATCTTCATAATGTACTATGCACGTTTTGGGGAGCTAAGGGTTCATCGTTCCTGCTATAAAATGAATTTATATTGTCTAAATAGTCTGAAAGTAACACTTTAGTCAAAAAATTACGCATTCATATCTCATCTCTTACTGATTGACTCCTAACATCATGCCTATGTCAGTAATAGGTATTTAAAAAATCTAAAAATATATTCAAATTATCTTTATAAGAATTTTTATCAATTCATGTAACTCATGTTTTATCTAATACTTCTTTTAACGTTTCTGATAAACTACTATCTTCATTCAATACTCATCATAAAAATCTTTTTAATTCTTTATCGGCATTTCATTCTATCATCCAAGAAAAATCATATCATTCTTTATTTAAATCTACTAAGTACCTTTCAAATTCCATTGTGAAATATTTACTACAAGTATGTAATGGATCAATAATCTCCGTAACTTTATTTATAAGCTGAGGAACATATCATTTTTGATCAACAAAATCTAACCGTTTACGTGCTTTCATAATATCATATCATTCTTTTTCATTTCAAGCGACAAGAAATCTATCTCATTTAATTAAAGAAGCAAATCATTTACCGTGAATTTTATGTGTTGTAATTGTAACCAATCATAACTCAGCTTTTTCCAAAATTCATTCTTCATTTACATAATGTACTGATCATAAATTATCTACTTGGTATTGTTGTGTATCTCCTCTTCCTAGAATATCATCTGATTCAAGTTTATTTAATGAAAATGTCCTATACTTTTTTCGAGTACCTTTCATAGCTTTATTAACTTCTTCGTCTTTTGTTCGGTCATACAATCATACACGATCATCATTATCAAATGATGTAAATATATGTGGCATTAAGACATGATTTACAAAATCAAAATAATGTAAATCTGGTCATTGTGAATGAGTAAAATACTCTTCCACATTTTTGGGCAACAGTTTTAAAATAGTTTTTTTGACAACTTTATCATCAGGAAAATCATAATTTTTGTATTCTGTAGTAGCTATATCAAACACCTGATCTACGAAGTAATCAATTCTTTCTTCCCTAGTTTCTGTATTAGAATTAAATGAAGTTTTTAATCACATATGTGGATTATACATATCAAGAGGGTGTTCTATGTTTTTATAAGCAACTTCTTCTAAAGCATAATCACGAGCATTTTCGTAACTAGAATTTTCTTGAAACTTATGAATTCAATAGGTCAATAATCATGTACCTAATAATGTCATACCAATTCTATTTGCTCGTTTTTGAACTTTCTCACTGTATTTTTTTGTTGGTAAGTATGATTCAGCAACCTTGATTCATCATTCTCCATGAAGCTTTATATTTGTAACTCATGCTTCCTCGAGTATTCACTCGAATTGCTCATCAGTATATCTTCTTGATGAAACCGCCCAAATACATTCTCCTGCTTTTTTTGTCATTGTTTTACCATATCAAACATCAACCGAATAAT
The DNA here is from genome assembly GCA_938010495.1 of Candidatus Absconditabacterales bacterium. The sequence goes on along the minus strand of CALLUT010000100.1, from coordinate 661 downwards.
CTTGTTTCAATCTTGCTCAAACTCTTATCTTATCTGGTGTATTTCACGATCATTCAACATATTCAACTTCATATGAGTATATATCCTCAGGAATTCATAAAGAAGCAATTCATTTCATAACAAACTCCTCTGCTTGAGCTGTACGATATGCATTTTTTATTTTTTCAATTTTTTCTTGTTTATCTGGATCTTTGGGAGCGGAAAAATACGAAAGAAATAATGGACTTTTTTTCCAATGTGATCCGGAACTCATAGATTTGATCAAATTTATCAGATCATATCTTTGATATTGACCAACTGATCATCAAAACATGATATGACAAGCACCTCATACTTTTTTCGAAATAGTATTTTTTGACCATTCAGTAGTAATTCATTCTCATGAAACTTTACGACTAAACTCATATTCTTTACTAAATTTTTCTGTGGTATACCCTGAAATATCTAGTCAAAAGTGACTGATTTTTTCACGTATATCTTTTCTAAATTTTTCAAATCCCCAGTTTTTAAAAACTCGCTTTCTAAGCTTATTAGCATCTCACAATCAAGGTCAATACTCAATAAATGAAGAATATTTAGAAAGTAATTTCAAAATTCTATCATCATCAAACAATATTTTCTCCTCTTTAGTTATTTGCTCGTAATATTCTCAATTTCCTGG
>CALLUT010000099.1 GCA_938010495.1 Candidatus Absconditabacterales bacterium | reverse complement strand
ACGTGAACTTCTTCTGGTATTTGACTTGCTCTCTCGAAGAATTTTTTGTCTCAGTGATATCGCGTGTATTGAATATCTAGAAAAAAATGATTTTCTCATGAATTATTTACTCATATAGAATGTGATTTACGTTCTTCATCTGCAATCGAACTTTCACTTCAGAAGATATCAGATATTACTATTCAGATGCTTATTTTGAATGCATGAATTTGAACTTTTTGAAGCTTTATATCATCTTCAAAAGAGGTTAATCATGATATGATTGCATTAAATTTACAGTCATCAATTGATGTTACATATTATCTGCTTCCACAAATCTCTGACAAAGGTAAGATAATTTTTATTTGAAGTAGAGCTTCCAGAAAGTTTATGAAAAATTGAGCTGTATACCAAGCGACCAAATTTTGAATTAGATGATTTGCATGATGACTTAAAAAAGAAATCTCTCAATCTGTACATGTGATAAATCCAAAAATTGTTAAAACAAATTTTCATAAGAATCCTTCAGATTATGCAGTACATTGATTTACTGATATGGAAAAAATTATTTCTGCTGTATGAGATATTCAAGAAAACAAATATGATGTTCTTGATGTTGACTTATAGATATACTTACATATAAAAATAAAAATTAATAGTTATGAAACAAAAGATAATAACAATTGTGTTTGTATTTCTTGCTTTCATTGCAAGTTTAAGTTTTTTTAAGCACATTGAGAGTATTGATATGCAAAAGGTACAAAATATGCAAGAAAGTTTGCGTCTTTCTGCCTGTGCTTATGAAATACTAGAAGATAAAATCGTTGGGAAAACTGATCATTATACTTTTGAATTATCGCTAGATTATTCTTCTGGAACTTATACTGATATTATCAAGTACAATTTCCCAAGTATAGTTGCTTTATCATCGATAGAACTTCAAGAATTAAAAAAAATTATCCTTGAAGAAGAAAGGATTAAAAACTTAAAATCTACTGTATATTGACAGTAGATTTTTTAGTATATAGGAAATTCTAAATCGCTTTTTCTGTACTTGAGTTTGAGAGTAGCCAACAAATTCTCTTTATAAAGCAATACATATAAATACTCCAATTACTAATGAGGGAGGTAAAATAAGGTGAGTGATATGTTTACGTAAGCAGTATGAATCAAAAGTTCGAAGGATTATTTTATTTATCGGTTTATTTTTATTGGTTAACTATTTTTTGCAATCAAAGACTGGATACTTTCTTCAGAAAGAAAGAGTGAATCTATTTTTAGATCAACATATTTTGTAATGCGATCTGCATGAAGAGTATAATCTGTTCCTTGACTAGGTATTCGTATAGTCTTTGCACCAGACCTAGATCATCATTCAGCATCTGATAAACCATCTCAAAGTACGAATTTAAAATGAGGAGTTCAGAATTTATTTTTTAGTTTTTTAAAAGTTTCATTAAATACATCTGGGTGTGGTTTTTTGTTTTCAACTTCATCAGCACTTGTGCTATAGGTAATATATTTATCTAATTTTTTATTTTTAACAAAAGCATCAATAAATTCACGACATGCTCAAGAAGAAATTCATAGCTTATATCATGAATTAAATAAGTCTATTATAGCTTCTTTAGCTCATGGAATAAATGGAATGTTTCAAGAACGAAGTCAATCAAGTAAAATTTCATCTTTCTTTTTTATAAACTCTTCAATTTCTCACATCGTATAAGGAATAGATTTGCTGTCTAATAATTCTGGTATCCATTGAATGGGACTTCTTCACGCATAATTTTGTTCAATTTCACGAGCAGAAATTTCAATTCCTTTGGTTATCAAAAAATTCTTTTCTATTTCTTGATGAAATTTTTGACTATCTGACAATGTTCAATCTAAATCAAAAATCACGTGTACGTTATCTATTGATCAATTCATTTTGGTAAAATATGTGATAAAAGACGTGCCGATCAATCTTTAGCGATTGATACTTGCATCCACATTTCTCCTACTGCTTTTTCAAGTTCAATTCATTTTCACTCTTGGACATAGTATTTTTCTATACCAAATCTTATATTTCCGTTTTTATTTGTTCATTTTATGAAGAGAGTATTTTTGGGCTTATTTGATAAACAATCTATTCATGTTGCAATGTTTCATTGATCTAATTCCAATGGAATGAAGATAGTTCATTCCGGGCATCATTCTATTTCTGCTACTTCATAACCAAGAACTACATAATCTCCTCTAAAAAAATCACGAGGATCCACTGGGGATGTTTTCATTAGAATTTCGGTTCATCTTCATATTTGAATTTCTTGAAAGAGTATAAATCAACCCAAGATTACTCACCAAGTCACTAAAATTCATAGCATCAATGATTTACGATTCATGTTGTAGTTTTGATAAAATATTGGGCATATACTTACCAATTTTTTTGAATCATACTCATAGAGTGATCATCAAAATTCAACCTACAATAAAGAATAATGTTTTACTTCCATATCATCGACCATATTTTCCATATAAGTACATAAGGAATATATATAGATATACTTTTGCTGCATTTTCCAAAAAAATATTTTTTGCCTGAGTTCACAAGAACATCATGGTTAAACTTCATACTATAAAAAATATATAGTGCAATAATGGATGGTTGAAATATAGAGCCAATAATATGATGAAGAGCAATCAAAGTATATATATAATTGATTTTTGTTTTTTATGATGATACCGAACTATATATCATAAGATCAAACCAACAAATGTTATTAATAATATTGTTGGTAAGATATATAATGTATCAAGTTTTCCTATAAAAGGATCTGAATCAAAATCAGATGTAATAATAAACAGAAAGTACGCTATGATTGCAATATCAGCCCCAAATATTTTATATAATCTTGCAAGCAGCTGATCTTCGTAGTACTTTTCATGAATAAAACCTACTAACAGAAGGGTAAATCAAAAGATAATGTACATTACAATTACATTTCTGTAATCCGGATTGATGAAATCATGTGAAGTTATATATGTAATAATAAATGCACTTAGTAATATAAGAAAGAGGTAATAGTATTCTTTTTGTTTTAGAAGATATACGAGAGGTAGGATGAGTAATGCTCGTATTCATAGAAGAATATCGTTTCACACACTAAGATGATAGATTTGTGCAATGAGAAAAATGGTTCATCATAGCAGTAATCACGCTATAAATAATAGCACAGAACCTAATTGATTTTTTTGAGATTCTTTTAGTTTTCGTCATCAAAGATATGCAGCTGTGGTTGATCATCATAATAGCAAAATCTTAACGATGTTAGTCATGCTATCTCGATTAAGCGCTACAAATGAAAGCACTCATAATCCTATTAGGAAACCTCATATAGTAATTAATGATTTTTGAAATCATCAAGAGTTTTCAGAAAATACCTTTATTTTATCCGCTTGTTCTTGTGTTATTATGTTAGCATTTACTAATTTTATTAGTTCTGAATTTCTCATAGTACATCGTAGTTAAAATATTCTACTTATGTCTCATCATCCAATAGTTTATTCATGTAGTTCATAAGAATACAAGAATAATACCAATTGCTATGTCTGCTAACCTCCAAAGACCAATAAGCAGTGCAAGAACTCAACCAATCAG
>CALLUT010000098.1 GCA_938010495.1 Candidatus Absconditabacterales bacterium | reverse complement strand
AACTAGAAGTGATTCTATTAACTATAATTCAAAGGTTTGCTTTTACATTGAATTCTTTTGCTAATGGTAAGAGAAACTCATAATTATCTCGTCGTCAATCATCAAAAGTAAGCAATACAATACGTGGATGTGGAAAACAATTAGATTTTTGATACGTTTCTAATTCTGAAAGAAAGGTAAGTTTTATTTTATCTTGAGATTGGAGTTGTGATAAATGTTTGTAGTGTTCTGAAGCTGTTTCTGGAGTAATACTATTGTTATATACGACACTTCATTTAGCATCTCGCCATGTAGGTCTTACATAATGATACATATAAATCTCAATGTTAACTTGTTCTTGAGGATAGCAAATTTTTGATGGGGTTGGAAGTAAGTTATTTACAGTCTTTTGTTCTGCAAGTTGTTGAATTGGAAATTCAGGTTTGAGTGTGTCGCCGCTGGCATTGTGATCGCTAATATGATCTTGTATAGTGCATGCTTCGTTATTAATTATCGTTGGTATTTCATCAAATGTGTATTCTGCTAGTGAATCAGAATTTCAGGAAAATAAAATAAAAAATAACAATCAAATCGCTGTTATTGCTCATAATATTGGAAATATTGGATAGCGTGAATTGTTTTTCATATAGTGGAATTATATGTCTAGGTAAAATTTGCAGAATCTTCTTAATCTCAGTATACTAGTAGTATAACTATTTTTTACAATGAGATAAATATATGCATTCAGCTCATAATTCCAATACATTTTTAGCATACTATAACCAGATAGATAAATATCTTAGTTATATTTTATGACTTACTAAATATGTTCCTTATCATGAAAGAATTACAATAATTGGAAAAGGTTGATACAAAATTAGCCATTTTGTTAAGAAGTTTGAAGGTAAGTTGAGGTATTTCTGAGATTTAAGAAACCAACTCGTGCATGGATTTAGATTAGACAACAAGCACTATGTAATTGTTTCAGATCATGCTATAAAACAAATTTCAATGATTCATGATGAATTAACTAAACCTCAAACTATTGCAAAAACTAGTAAGTGAGATGTGTTTCATGCAGACATATCTGATACTTTAGAACAAGTTATTCAAACTATGAGTAAAGATAAAATTCATTATTTACCAGTTTTTGATAAAAAAGATTTTGTTTGAGTGCTCTCTTTTCAAGATATACTTAGTTGGCTATCAGGACAAAATAAGATAGATACATCAAAAGCTACTTTAGCAGATGTGAAAGTAAATAGTTATATAGAACATGATTTTGTATCAGAGGAAATGAGTGTACATGAACTTAAAACGCTTTTTTCAAAAAAGGATTGAGCTGAAGTGATTCTTGCAACTCCATCTGGGAAAGAAGGTGAGGAGATATCTGCCTTGGTAAGTGTTTATGATCTTGTACAGATGAAAGACTTAGATTTACAAGTAAATAATATTACTTAATTTACTTCTAATTAGCGAAAATGAAAAAAATGGTGAAAAGTGTTATGATTGTATTATTCCTTGTGCAAATTATGTGTACTGGTGTTTTTGCTTCTACCGAAAAATTTGAACTGATTCCAGAAGCAAAAGATGGTTGGCAACCTGATGTCAAAGAGTTGACTGATGTGGAAAAACAAGCAGATTTTTCTGCGACGTATAATGATAAGGCAAGACAATATTTAGATGATCCGGATTCTAAGTGATTGAAATGTAAATGAATTTGAGAACAATTTGCTAGTGGTATTATGAATCGAGATACAATTATGTGCCTTTCAGCACAAGCAGTTCGTTTTATCTCGAATATGGCTATGGTTGTATGAGCTTTAATGATTATTTATGCTGGATATATCTATGGTATGTCTGTATTTAGCCCATCGACCTTTGGAGTGCAAAAATGACATGATGCAATAAAATATGCAATTACTGGTATTGTAGTTGTGATATTATCTTATGCATTAATAAACTTTGTAATTGAAGCTGTGCTATAATTAACTGAAAAGTATATGAAAAAAAGCAAATGAGGTCTTCATTTGCTTTTTATATTGTCTCAAAAAAATATGATAATGAAGATATAGTATACTGTTAAAATAAAAAAAAATATTATGAAAAAAGTTATTTATATTTCTTTAGTTTTTATTGTGCTTGTCATATATGCATGTACAAAAGATAACGAAATTACTTCTATCTCATCAACAGAAAATATTGAAGAGATTGAGATGTTTACTCCAGAGTTTGATACGATCTTATTGCAAGAAGATCTACGTAAATTATCTGAAAAAGATAGGTTAGTTACTGGAGAATTAAAAGCATTTGGTCCAACTTTTTATAAGTCTACACCAATTAAAGGTATATGTGGTAGTACTAGATATTTATTTCTAGTATATGATAATAATGCCTACGAAGATATTCAAGTTAAGTTATATCTGCCTAATGATATTACTCATTATCAAAATATGCATAGATGGAAAGGATACCAATATGTTTACATAAATATTTGGGTATGTGGTGATGTTGACTGGAGGTATGTAAAAAAATCTAATCGTAAAGGGCTTATTTTTAGTCAAGGATTACCTAATACAGGAGTTGATATACGAACGTATGCAACATCGAAACTCGGTTGGATGTTTAAGAGCGATGGTAGTTCATGGCAGTTGAAAAATGACTGGAGAAATGTGCTTGGAAGTCCAGCCCATA
>CALLUT010000097.1 GCA_938010495.1 Candidatus Absconditabacterales bacterium | reverse complement strand
ATTGCGCTGGAGTTCAATTCTCTTAGGCGATCGTTTCTTGAAAAAACTGGGTTGCGTGTTGGTTGGAATGTATGTGATGTGATTCTTGGTTGTAGTCTGATTGGTCCCTGTTTTCTAGGTGAATGATTTAGAGGTAGAGTTGAGCCGTGATTATCCAAAAAAGAATAAATCATAACACTCAATTTATTCGTGGAAAAAACTTATAGATTTTGAAGACAGGTCTTATGAAAGAAGCACATATGAGGATAACATAAATTATTAAGGATATTAGACCAAATCGTACTAATGATGGTGATCATAAAGAAAATAATATCGCTGAAAGCACCCGTAATATAAGACAGTAGATCAGTGTCCTTTTTTCTCATAGAGTAGTTGCTGTTGTTTGTATATTTGCTTTGGTGTCTGGTTCAATATCTGGAATAGCACTATACGTATGCATTGCGATACACCATAGCCATCATGCAAGAAATGCAGCTCGGTTTATTTCGCTAGCGGTTCCTCATAAAAGAAGAAATCCTATGAGTCATGGAATAGCGTAAAGTATATTGAATGCTCAATCTATGAAGGGTCTAGCTTTTGCTCTAATTGGTGGTAAAGAGTAGAATATGCTCGTAAAGTAAAATGCTAGAAAAGCAATTATTACTTCAGGAGAACTAATAGATACCGTTACTCATAGTATAAGTCACACTACGTGTGGAAGTGTATTTCGTATAATTATATTTTTTGAAAGTGACTTATGGTGAGATCATTGTAGCTTTACTTCATAAGTTCATTTTTTATCATTAAATTCATCAGTATCTCAGTCTGCAATGTCATTTACTCAATATATAAGAAGATTTACAGGAAACATGAAGTAACAGCAATATCGTAGAAGTAAAGCAAGCAACAATATTCAAGGAACTGTAAAGACTCAAAGAGATTTGATATCTCGTAATACTCATGTTGCAGCTATTCATAAAAGATATGGTCATACTGTGTATGTCCAAAATCTTTCACGAGAAATTTTACGTAATTTATCAAGATGCATGTATTACAAGAGCTTTTAAAAATAGTCAAAATTTATCAAACTTACTTGTGTGGCAGTCTTTTGTAAAGACATCATAGGTGTTTACTCGAATACGGTCAAGTATTCATTCATATAATGTAGATGCAATCTGTACAGCAAAACGTCCTTGTTTGTTAAGGAGTTTTATTCAGGTATTTGCTTCTTTGTAAAGTTCTTTTGTAAGACTAATTTGTTGTGCCATAAATGTTTCTCGGCTACTATTTATTTTATTTCATTCGCAAAATCTTTTGATACATTCATGATTACAATCATATTTTTGTAGTCTATCAGATGGCATATATATACGTCAATAAAGCATCCAGTCTTCAAGAACATCTCTTAAAAAATTTGTATATTGCATCGCTTCTCATAAGAGTTTTGCGGTTCTAAATACTTCTTCTTCTTGATGTGGATCATATCAAATTAATTTACACATCATAAGTCATACAACTTCAGCTGATCATCGCATATAAGTCTGTAATGATTTATATGATTTATAGTAGGATTCTTTAGTATCAGCAAGCATTGCTGCAAAAAAATCATCAACCCAACTTGTTGGTATATCTTTGATAATGCATAGTTGTGCAAATTCTTTGCAAAGAGTATTTCAATGTTCATACTTTCATTTTATACTATCATGATAGTGTTTTTGCATCGTTAATAATTTTTTATTTGCTTCTTTTCATGATAAGTTTTTGTCATCTACAAAATTGTCAGCCTCTCTCACAAATGCATAAAGAAGATATGTTTGTTCTTTGAGTTCTTTTGGAAAAAATAGCGTTCACCATTTATAGCTTGTTCAAAACTGACTCATTGATTGCTTTCGTGAGTTATTCATAGTATGAGCATAGTGATCTTTCTGGTTTCTCCAATCTTATTTTTAACACCTACTTCTTTGTTCAACTTCTCTTTGAATTTTTAGACTTCTTGCCATTAGTTCATTTTGTTGAAGGAGGTCCATTGATTGATCTATTTTTAACATTAATTTATGTTCAATTTTTTCTCGTTGAGTATCTGTAATTGTTTCAAATAATTTATTAATAATATCATCTATTGCTTCCTTTTTTATTACCGGATCTCCTTTAGGTATGGTATGAATATCATTCCAAAATTCATCATATTTCAATGGAAGCTCTTCAGAAATAACCTTATTAAAGTAAAGTAATCATTTTAAATATGGATTTTCATCTTCTTTTGGAAGAAAAAAATCATTAAAAGATTCACTACCTGATGTTTTCTCAGGTGAAACCTTTCATCAAAGGACTTTATTAATTGTAAATAGTTCTAAATTGTCTCTTTTATTAATATAGTCATGCGATAAAGCTGAAAAATCATGTTTTCGACCTATGTGATTTGGATCAGAAGCTAATTGATATGAGTAAAATTGAGTTATAAGTTCTAATTCTCTAAGTGAGTATTGTATATTTCAATCTTCATCTCTAAATGTTCCGCATTGAGATATTGAGTTAAATCCTTCTTTTAGAAGATATTGATGCATGTATTCGTTTGTTAGAACTATAAGTGCTTGTCCCGATAGACCAACAATTTCTCATTTTAAATTTTTTTCTATTCAATTTTTCCTATCTATTAAACAGATAATTGTTTCACTACTATAATGAATTGTAAGTCATTGTGCCATAATTCACTTAGGTATATTGACTACATACATTTGTATTTTTTCTTTTTTAGCGTCAGTTAATTTATTATTGACTCACAACTTCATTGTTTTTGGAGGAGAAAAATTAATTGGTTGAACTATACGAAAAGGGAGGGATTCATCTTTAAAAAACATATGTCAATTTTCTAAAGAGAACTCAACTATTTGAATTACTTTTTGATGTTCCGTTGGGTTCAATATTTCATACTCTTTGTCCGAAAGAAATTGTATAAATTTTGATTTAATATATGAATCAGTACGAAATTTATTATATATTTGATCAAAAGTCAATCAGTATGAATTATTAATATTTTCAAAAAAATACTTTAGAGCTTTAGTGTCTGAAATTTCTTTTTTTTCTTTGGGATCTCAATGTTCAAGTGAAAGTGTAGGCAATAGTTCAGCCTTCATGACACTAGATAATGTCATAAAGGCAAAGAGTGGAATCATGATTTTTTTAAATTTTGTACTTTCGAGCATAGCAAAGTTTTTAAACAAATTTTCCTCATTTGAGGACATCTTGAATAGTATCTAACGCTTCCCATTTTCCATTTGCAGCCATATTTGATTGCATTGGCCATGTTGATGGGTCATGGTTTTTGAAATTATCTCATCATTGAACTAGGATTTGTTTTACTATTGCTGGATCTGTTGAAGCAAGAGATGTAAATGTTGTAATCCCATATTCATACAGAAGTTGTTCTATTTTTGGTCAAATCCCTTCTATCTTTTTGAGATTATCACGTTTACCACTTGGTATTGAATCTGGTTTTTTGATAGAACCTAGTGAAGAAGAACCATTGTCACAGCAGTTTTTACAAGGCCATAAGAAGTATACATAAAGCACTCATGCACTGAGTAAAAGAGGAATAAGCCATCTTCGTCACACACACATATTGTTGTTGACTATCAGTAGTCGGTATAGAGGAAGGAAGAATGCAATACAAAACACTGCAAGCCATAATATCCATTTCCAAGGTGATGGAGAAGTTTTGGTCCACATAGCTCATAAGTATTTTCAAATAATAACGAGGAGAATTATAAGAATAAGAGATCGTAAAATCATTTTTTTAACCGAATAATAAAGATAAAAATTATTGCGCTATAATTACTGAAGCATCCTTTTCTTTATGCATTCTTTGCATCCATAGAGAAAGGTCTTTTAGGGTAAGTTCTTCTTCGAAGATATCTAGATCCAATCATGATTTAACAATTCATTGACTAGTAGCTGTTGTATAATATCTCTTAAATCGAGGATTCGCATTTTCGTTCATATATCAGTACTTACTTCTCATAAGAAGAACAAGCATATCTGTTTGAGTCATGATATCATCTTTTAGATACGATCCATTTTTACCTCTAAGAAGTCTGTACTTACATACTTGAGTAATCATGTCTTGCAATTCTTCAGATTCATCGTCAACATCATCAAATAGACAATCGTCTCATTCGAATTTTTCTAGTTTATTTTGTTGAGCATATTTAAGGAGAAATGGTGTGATACTTTTCCTTGTCATCACAGTCCCATTCATTCCAGTTTCCCAATCTGTTTTTGTGAAATTTTTATTTGAAAGATATTGATACCATTGTGGTATTTTAGCTTTTGGCGTAGTTTTTTCTGGAATGCTACTAATAGGATCTCTTTCTCAAGAATTAAATGCTTTAGCCATTTCTTGTTTAGTCGTTTTTTGATCATTAGTTATTTTTTTGTCTTTTCGTCAACAACTTTTATCGTTGTTCATTGAAGATCAAATAAATAAATATCACAAAAGAATAGCTAATAATCCAATAATGATTGTTAACCGCCATTTTCTATTCATCACTTAGGGAGTAATAAGATAAAGTTATTATTTATTTTATGTCATTTATTTCGAAGAAATCAATAGCTTTTTCTCTTGAAATGAGATAATGTTTATTTATATAGTATGAATGAACTACAAAGCATTCTATAACTTCTATAACTTCTTCAACTTTTTTGACTTCTACCTTTCGAGGAGAAGAGAATTTGTTGTATAAGCTATAAACTGCTTAAATCCCTATATAATAACTTTTCTCTCCCGATATATCGCTGGAGTTTTTTTATATTTTATTAATTATTATGACTTGATTAGCTGTATTATTCTGAATTTTGTGAGTACATTTTTTGGCAGTTATAAGTCCAGGACCAGATTTTGTAGTAGCTGTAAAAAATTCGCTTATGTATTCTAGAAAAACATGAATTTGGACTGCTGTTTGATTTTGATTAGGAATCACTGTTCATGTTTTGTATTGTGCGTTGTGATTAGCTTTGCTGATTTCTCAATCTATTGTAGTATACACTGCGATAAAAATGCTTGGCGCCTGATATTTATTATGGTTATGATTTACTGCTTTGTTAAGTAAGTGATCATGAAATATGGAAATATGAACTGTAGAATCACTCCCGGATATTTCTTGGAAAACTGCATTGCGAGAAGGTTCTTTAACGAACGTTTTAAACCCAAAAGCTACTTTGTTTTTCCTAGGATTATTTACGATGGTGATTTCACCAACCATTCCTTTGCGAGTAGTTATTACCGCATGTATAATGATGGTTGTAAACACAACGATACGATTTATATGTGTAGCCTATTTCTTTACTAATCCTTTGATTAGAACGAAAGTGGAACGTTATCAAAACAAGATTACAAGAATTTTGTGATGAGCTCTAGTTTGATTATGATTAATGGTTGCATTTAAAGAATAAATATTGACATATTTGTTAAAACATTTATTATAATTTAATTTACGTGTGTTATATGTATGCAAAAAAATTTAGATTACTTTTTGTGAAGAGATAAAAATCCAAAATTCAAAAATAAACCATGTTATGTAGAGAACAAGGTCGTTGAATGATTTTGCGATAGATTGATTTATTGTTTAAATGAACAAGCTAAGACCAGATTTAAGTATGCATTTGGTTTAGAATATGAGCCAGATTTCGTTTGTATTTATAACTGTACTGTTAATCATAAACAGTTTTCAATTAAGTCACGTGATTTGCTTAAAACATCCTATGTGCTTTTTAAATTTGATGAAAACAACAAGCCAAGAATCATAAGAAGACATGATTGATCTTTTAGGTGACCGCTAAAAGAATATCAATATGCAACCCCGAAAAAAACATATATATATCCTACAAAAGAATTTGCATGAATACTTTTTTCTCAAGATTTTCTTTATAAAAATAATTTTGATGCGACTAAAACTATCTTTAAAGAAAAAAATGCTGTAATGAAGGTCCCATTGCACTCATACTAATTTACTCTATAGTTATGATATTTAATCATACAAACTGCAATGTTTACATTATGAATTGAGAAACGTTTTGCTTCTCTTATTGAAACAGTTAAATCATATCGGCTAGCATCTCTGTGTTTATGAATCCTTTGTGTCTTGTTTAATGTCTTAATTTGGACATGAAATGATTTAGATGTAGATGTGTTAGTCATTATTTGAAAAATTATAATGGTAATAATTGCTGTGGTGTTTCTTTTTTCAATTACAACAAAGATTACGAAATCTTGAAGTAAAAAGTGGTTTCTGTTTCAATGAATCACTTTGTTGTTTGCTACATTATACTATATCATACTTCCATGATTTGAAGAATTGCCTACATCTTGGATTATACAACATGGTTTGATTCAATGAGTTGTTATATTGGCTTTGTTAGTAATCCCTCTTTGGTACTCTAAGAGAGGAAAAGAGAGTATGTACGAATCAATTATTCATTTGATACTTCATTTCGCATTAGCAGTTATTTTTTCTTGGTTATTGGCTTGATGAATAAGTCTAGCATTATTATGAGTTCAAACACTCTTTGATGTATCAATAGATTGAGAATGGTATTGAACTATCTTTGCTACGATTGGGATACTGTTTTGATGACTTAGTTTCCTTGATTGAATAAGAACATGGGATGTATCAAATACAATTCGTTCAAAATCAGCTAAATGGAAGACTATGTTATGACGAGTTGTTTGATTACTCTTACTGCTGTATGCTGCAATTCTTTATGTATATTTAGCAAAAATCCTTGTTACTCGAGAACGACCATCTAACCAAGTTACGTTACGATCGTTTGTATTTAGTGTACTCATTGTACTATGATCGATTTTGTTAGTACCATTAATTGATACAGAATTTTCAGAGGAATTTCATCAACGTTGCATGACGGTATTGTACGTATTACTTTTACCAGTTTGTGTAATGGTGGCATGTGCAATCTGGATTAGAATTGAACAATATTGACTAACTGAATCTAGATACTTAGTGGTTGCAGTGTTATTGCGATTAGTACTAAGTTGTTGTTATATGATTATTAGTAAAGAAAAAGATTTACGAACAATAGCGGCTTTACTCCTATGAATTTGAATAATAAGTATCATTGCAGGACCTTTTTCCATGCGTAGTATGAGTTTAAACAACCAACTCTCTAGTCTTTCATTGATGATTGAAACAGATAATTTAATGAGTGATACAAGTGAATTACTCGTTAAGGAAAAAATAAATGTATTATCAAATGAAAAAAAACAACTCTTAGCATCAAAAATAAAATATATAGTAGATCATCATTGATATGAATTTGTTAGTTATTTTACATGAACCAGTAGTGATTATTGATATGATCATTTAGAAAAATTATGATTAGAAAATATTGATCGATGAGTGAAATGAATATATTGATCAACAAATAGATATTTTAATAGTGATTACGCTTCATTTGATGCAATAGATGTTTCAGAATATTCACAATACTATAAAAATGTGTCTGATGATTTGTATTCGCTTGATTGAGCCTTGATTACTATGACCCTATGAGAAAAATCTTATTCTATTAATATATCTGAGTTTATTGAAACGTTAGAACAAAAAGAGTTATCAATAAGAAATCAAGTCCCACGTCTAGAATTTACGATAAAATACGATGATCTATTAATGATTTTTGATTATATCTCTTATGACTCAAATGCTTGAAAAGTAGAGCTTAATTGACTCGGTTTTGATCTTGCTGTGGAATAATTTAGTATTTCACAACATCAATGAAAAAATGCGCTTTGCTATCAAATTTTTCTAATTTCATAATTGCATCTTGTTTTTCTTTGGGTGCTTTTCGATAGTAAGGGGTCATCATGAAAAGATTTTGTATTGTTTGATTATCAGATATTGAAAGTGAATACCTTACTTCATGTCTCATTGCCCACCCTTGTGAATATTTTTCTTGGAGTGATTTGGTTTGATGTTTGTGCGGGTTATCCCAAATCATTTCAATAAATTTATAGAGGTGATCTGGTCATGGAGAGATTATAATTGCTTGTCATCAAGGTTTAAGAACTCTTTTGATTTCATCTTCATTATATGGAGAAAAAATTGATAGAAAAATATGAGCGCTATCTTTTGCTATTGGTATATCCATTGTTGATCATACGATGAATCATCAAGGAGTAGTTCTACTAGCAAGTTTAACGGCAGGTTTTGAAATATCTATTCATATGATTGAATCTCTTGGGTTGTTTCTTTGTTCAATAATCTGGCGAATATATCGTCATTCTCAACATCCCCCATCCAATAATATAACTGGCTTTTTAGAGAAATTATTGATAATATCGATAACTTTCTCTATGAGTGGTTGATATAATTTGGTTTCCAAAAAGTCACGTCTGGCAATAATCATTCCCTTATCGTCTCATTTATCTTTTGATGAATTGTTTTGTAGTAAATTAATGTATCATTCTTTACTTACATCATAAGAATGTCCTGATCGACATGACCAAGTTTTTCATTTTTTAATAAGAAGACTCTTGCATGTAGGACAGATTATATACATCAACGTAAGGGTGAATTATACTTCAATAACTTCAACTGTTTTATCAAACTGTTCTTGTTCCATTTCTTCTGTGAAGAGTAGTTTTATTGGTCATGCAATAATTAGAAATACTCACACTAATTTCATTATATCTCCAAGGTATACATGATTAGATGGGTCATCTATCATATAGAGGTTTGAGTATAAAATCGTCGCTATTCATACCATTGCTAGGGTGTATCTGTTAGTCGGCATTAGTCACTTAAATACAATGATTGCTATTAAGTAGAGAGCTATTAGTGCGCATACTATAATACTCACTAGTGATAATGTCTCAGTACTAGCCACGGTTTTTCATTGGATAAATAACCATATGATATAAGCTAATAAGACTACTCATATTAACATTGTTTTTGATCTGAAGATAAGTGTTTTCATGAAGAATTTTAATTGTAAATGATTGAGGTTGAGTATAGGAAAAAATTAGATTGTGTAAAGTCTAAAGCGATGTTACATTTTATCTAATACATCAATTCATAATAATTCTAAACCACTTTTTAAAACAGTTTGAGTCGCTTGTACAAGTGATACGCGAACTCTGCTTAGTTCAGGATTATCAAGATCAACAACAGTATGTTTTTGGTAGAAAGAATTGAATAAGTGTGCTAGTTCCAATGTGTAACGCGCTACAAGATATGGTTGGTAACGGTTAGCTGCTTCTTGAATTGCATCTCAAAACTCGTTGAGATGAATTAGTAATAATCTTTCTTCATCTTCTTTGAGAAGATCATAAGCGACCTCATTTAGTAGGTTATAGCTTTTAGCTTTTTCAAGAATACTACAACATCTTGCATATGTATATTGAATATATGGTCAAGTTTCTCAGTCAAAACGAAGTGATGAATCTTTATCATAAACAAAGTTTTTGACTGCATCGTATTTAAGGAAGAAAAATTTTATAGCTCACATTGCAATTTTCTCTGCTCTAGCGTGTAGTTCTTCTATGGAGAGATTTGGATAGCGCTCTTTGAGCATATCGTAACTTTGTTGGTGAGTTTCTTGTGCAATATCGTCTGCATCTACAACAGTTCACTCTCTACTTTTCATTTTCCCATCTGGAAGAGCAACCATACCGTAAGAAAGATGATGACACTTGTCAGCAAAAGGAAGTCCTAGTACCTTGAAAATACTAAATAAAAATTTAAAGTGATCTTCTTGTTCATTTCAAACAACGTAAATCATACGATCCATGGTCCGGTCATCATATCTGATCTTTCAAAGAGCAATGTCTTGTGTTATGTATATTGAAGTACCATCTGATCTGAGAACGATTTTATCTCATAGTTTTTCATCATTGTATGTTAGGTGTCACTTTTCATTTTTGGTGAAGAGTCATGTCTTGACTCAGTCTTCTACAATTGCTTTTCATTTAAGATAGTGATCACTTTCGTAATATGCTTTTTCTATCTGTGTTCAAAATCTTTTATATGTTTCTTGTTGTCAGGAAATACATCGTTGTCTCATCAAATCTCGTAGTTCTACTGTATCTTTGTCTCATGCTTCTCGTTGTTGTAGCATGCTTTGAGCATCTTCATTAAGAGATGGATTTTCTGCTACTTCTTGAGCAAATCTTACATATCGTTTTCAAACATAATGATCTGATTTGATATCTGGTTGTTCGTTATTTCAAAAAAGTTTGTACGTGAGCATTGATTTGCAAATATGTACTCAGCGATCATTTACTATATCAATTGCGTGTACATCATATCATGCAAATGCAAGTACATTACCAAGAGAATTCCCAAGTAACATATTTCTTACATGTCATAAGTGGAGAGGTTTGTTTGTGTTTGGTCCTGGTGATTCTATAAGTATGCGTTCGTTTTTCTTTTCTCAAATTCAATAATGTTCTCACTCTTCAGTTATTTCTTGAAGTAAGTTTTCTGCTAGGACAGCAGTCTTTGTAAAGAAGTTAATATATGGTCATGTAGCTACTATTTTTTCTATTGAGGAGTTTTGATCTAGATGATTAGTGAGTTCTTGGGCAAGATCTTGAGCTATTTGTTGAGGCGCTTTACGAAGTTCTTTTGCAAATTGAAAGCATGGTAGAGCAAAATCTCCCATAGTACGATCTTGTGGTTTTTCAAGAAGATCAGGATTTATAGTTGTTGATGATTTTTCCAATAACGGAATGATATGATCTTTTATATTCATTATTTTTATAGGCTTTTAAAGCAGTTTATAGTCTATTTGTGCAAGCAAAAAAATCAAGCGTTTTGTATATACAATTAAAATTTTCTTGATTGTACTTATAGTATTCGATATAATATAGGTGATTTCGTCGTGTGTAAAGGGCCCTTTTCGCACAGATTGACGTTTCTCACCCATTAGTTTTTCAATAACTAGAACGTCAATCTTATTAAATCATAAATAACCCTATCTGTATTTCATGATAGGGTATTATTATACTTGAAAAATATCTATCTATCAATACTGTCTATTGCATCGTTTTGCCAATGTAGCTCAGTAGGTAGAGCACTTCCATGGTAAGGAAGGGGTCGGCGGTTCAAATCCGCTCATTGGCTAAGATATTAATTAGTGTCTCTATTGAGATCTCTTACGTACTCTTTGTTATCGACATATAATATTTTTCAATCCCTTCTTTTTAATAAACGTTTATATTTTGCTAGCGCTTTTAGTACTCTATTCGCAGTAGCAGGAGAATAAATAAACCCAGTAAACATTCAGTATAAATCTGCTTCTGCTTGAGCTAAAGCAACAGCATGATGACCAACTTCTTCGAACTTGCGATCAGCTCAGATTCATCATGTTCCAATAACTAGCATATTTGATCATAACTTATTAAGTTCATCTTTAACCATTTTGGTAGTTTCTAAGGCTCTATCTTGTATAAGTTTTCAGCTCATTCATCATACTATATTTCAACTGTAATCTTTTAGTTCTTTGCTCGGATCATACCAATTATTTGATCATCCTAAATTATCAATACGTTCTTTTGATGTATTTGTTGCATTGATTCAATCAACTCATTCTTCAACACATATATTTACAATTTTTCTGATTTGTTCTTCTGAGAGATCTTTGCTTTTGTTATATCATGGCGTTGCAGTATGAATTCCAATTTTTACTACGATTGGTTTATTGTATCTGTTAGCTTTTTTTACAGCAAGAATTGTTTGACGAAGCTCATCGTATTTTTCTTGTAATCACTCCATTGCTGCATGGTTTGGACATGAGAAGTTTAGTTCAAAAAATGCTTGATGTTCTTTTATTGTATCGCTTAGTTGAGATACTATATATGCATAATTTTTTGTTTCTCAGGCAATATTGTATCATACTGGTTTTTTGGTTCGTAGATTATTTCAATCGTATGCGCCGATTGTATATTTTAGTCAATGTACTCAATTATTATTGAGTCAAAATCGATTGGTCATTGAAAGATTGTCATAATCTTTTCCTACTCTTGGTAAGGGTAATCGATCTCATATTTTTCTTCAATTTCATGGTCTGTATTCTTTTGTTATTCATCAAACATAAAGTCATCCAAATATTTTTTCATTATATGGTACTCAATATCAATATTTGTCAGATCATGCTGAGTAAAGTAATGGGTTCTCGAAAAAGAGTTCATCTTTTCATTCAGGTTTTCGAGTATAATTCAGGATAGGATCTTTATATCATAGGCTTTTGTAGAATTTCATATATGCTCATTTAATTGGTTTGTTATTGAGCATTGCTTCTCAAGCACGAGCTTTCATGCGATTTTGTATTTTCTCATGAAATGCTTCTCAGTCCGAAATAATATTCTTAACGTTATGTTTGTTGAGTAGGTGCATTCACTCATGGAGAGCTTTTCAAAAAAAGTTGTTCATAGATTATTTTTCAATAGTAAAATTCACATATTCTGATCAATATGGTGAGAGTACGTTTCAGTCATAATGACTTAACTCTAAAGTATTATTCTTTTCTAGTTTTTTTTCAAATGACCCAATAAGATTTATATAATAAGTTATTTCTAAGAAATTTCTTCTAATTAGTTCATTATCTTTTCATATTAATTCGTTTGTAATGTTTACTCAAGCCATGAGTTCTTGAAGCTCTCTTAAGCGTTTTATTTTTTTAACAGGATCAATTGGCATATATTCTTGGTGTATGTATTTTCAATCTTTATAAGTATCACATTCTTTAATCATTAATCTCGTATTGTTAAAGTCATCAAGGTAATATTCTAGTTCTTGAATAACATGCTCTAATTCACTAGGAAATGTAGTTAATTTTTTTCAATTATCTAATCTTCCATGATATAGTTCGAAGTCTTTTCTTTCATAATATCTAGGTATTTCGTTAACTAAATAGTATAAACTCGTTATTGCTTTTTCTTCTCTCCTTTTTCTTTCACTAGGATTCATTTGTATTGGTCCTTTATGTATTAATGTAGTTTCTCTAAGATCATCATTATCATATAAATTCTTTAAAAATGAATGAAGTTCAATAGCATTTCCACTTGTAAATTGTTTAAATTGTTCAACAGTAATTCAGTTTTGTTTCGCTATTTCTGCATAAATTCTTAGAGAGTCTTTATAACTTGAAATTCATCTTGAAGGATTTTCTTTAAGTTTATTTTCTTTCGGGTGAGGAGCATGGTCTGTTCATAAAAGAATTTTGAAATATGGTGTTCTAGTAGCCATTTTCATACATCGTCACAAGAAATCTCTATTTTCATCTCATCATTCTAAAGTTAGGTTTTCAACATCTTCATTTCATCTTACTTGCGGAAAGCATTCTCATAATCATGCTCATTTTCATTGTAATTCAGGATCTAACTTATCCATACGTTTAGCAATGTTTTTAATATCGTCCTTATTTGAGAAAAGATGATCAGCTGTAAACTCCATATGTATGTTTGATCAAAACATCATGTTTGCCCTGATTACATCAAGTACTGTGCTTTTTAAAGTCACGTGTGCTACGACAAGCTTTAATTTTGGATATCTTTTTGCTAATGGGAGAATTACATTTTTGATATAATCTCTTTCTGCTTCTCAAGTATTTTGAGATAATCATGGTGTTTCACAGTGAACAGTAAGTGTCTTATCTGTCTCTAAACATGCTTGTGCAGCAAGATCAAGAGTAGATCATTCTTCTGCTGTACATTGGTATGTTTCAGATCATCAAAATCACGTGGTTACAGATCATTCCCCTTCTAGTCCAGGATAAACTTTTAGTCACATACATCTTTCATGCTGAAGTCATAATTTACATTCTTCTATATTGTTTTGTCGATTTCATTCTTTGTCTTTTCAGTCATTCACACAAAAATGACCCATATTGTATGTTCTTACTCCAGGAGATTGTTGTTGTTCAGCTTTTATTACTCTAATAAAATAATCATTAAATAATTCATATGTATTGAGTGCGGGTTTTGTATTTGGCATAAGTCATCCTCATGCATATCATCCTATTGCCATTTCTTTTATACCTGATTCAGGATTAATTCAATGTTCATTGTAAGGATCATTGATATGCCCTCTAAGATGTCAGTGAGTGCAGTATACTATAAGATCGATTTCTTCTCAATCATGGAGACATGACATTTTTCTTCCTCTATCTGGAAGTTTTTCTAATTCACATAGTAGGAAAGCTTCTTCATCGCTTGCATAATTTGCAACAGCAAGATAATCTTTTCATGTTTTTTTATCTTGGACAATAAGTTCATCTATATCGCTGACTCGTTCTCAATTGTCATATATAGTTCTATACCATTTCTTTTCATTGAAATCTGAATGTTGGTGCATTGTGATTTATCCAAAACATAAATACATTATGTATAGTAAATATTTATTGTCAATCAATACTAAAATATATTTTTAATATTGACATCTATTTTAAATTAATTATTAATTTATCAATAAATTTATACCATTTCACAAAAAACATGAGTATTGAATATACATATAACAACGATATAGAAGTCTGACTCAAAGCGTTAAGTGTTGTGAACAAAGAAAATTTTAAATATGCAATTCCTACAATACCGTGTGTTGTTTTTCAATATAAAAAACTAGCGTCTGAAGTTCTTGAATTGAATCCAGATTTGTTAGATGATGAAAGACTTTATGAAATCGATGAAACTCGTTCGGAACGAGAAAGGATAAAGAGGATTAGCATAGATTTTCAAGGATTTTATTATGATAATTGGAACGATACTATCAAACATCGATTTAATGAACTAACAACAAATATAGCTCTTCTACCAAGGGTGGAAATCAAAAAGATACTTACAACTAAATCCATATTACCTGAATTTAAAGAGGCAGTTTTTCTTAATTGTAAACAACGTAAACCATTGTGAATTAGAGATACAGGAAACTTTATAATGTATGAACCATATATTGCACAAGAGGTTATTAGAAAACACGAATGATGAATAATAAACCAATATGACGTAAATTGATTATATCAAACTTTATGCCAAATAGCCTGTATACATCCTTATAAAGATCGAAATTATTTTGAATGAGTTGATATGCGAAAAGATTTTGTTGAATACATCTTTGACGAAGATGATTGAGATGAAGAAGTTGAAGTTAACCCTAAAAAACCGATGTTGGTAGCCTAAAGATATTCCCGTTCTCAACTAGTCAACCCTTCCAAATCCCATGCTCAAACAGTCTCTCTTTTCAGGTGAGTAACCTTGTTGTTAATTGCTTCAAGCATACGTTTTACTTGATGAAATTTTCCTTCTGTAAGAGTTAAGTGTAAGAATTTGCTTTTCCCATATGAATCAGGCTCTATGAGTGTGCATACTGCTGGTAATGTCTTATATCAATCGTCAAGTATTACTCATTTTTCTAACCATCTAGCCTCTTTTTTCTCAAGCTGTTTTTTACATGTTACGTGGTAACGTTTTTTACAGTTGTGCTTTGGACTAATAATCTTGTGATTGAGCTGTCAGTCACTTGTTACTATGACGAGTCATTCTGTATCAGCATCAAGTCTTCATGCAACATGAATTAGTGGAGCATATGGACAATCATCTAATAAGTCTTTATATGATTGCCATGGTCATTCTGGAACCTCACTACAAACATATCATGCTGGTTTTCGTAAACGGATTGTAATATTCCAACGAACTTCATGATCTATTCAATCTAGTGTTAGGATATCTCCTTCTTTAAGTACATGAGCAGAATCAAATACTTCTATATTATTGATAAAAAATCAGCCACGCTTTATCGTTTTGCGTGACTGTTTTCTTGTTAAAACTTGTAAATTACTAAGGTATTTATCAAGTCTCATTATTTTCAATTTGCAGTAGAAATAACTGTAACAATATCAAGAAGTGATAATTCTTGTTTAACATTTTTATAGAGTTCTCCTCATTTTTTATCTAGGTAAACAAGAGTATGTTGACTCGCAATACCAAATTTTTCTTTTAGAGCAGTTTCACTATCATAATCTACATTAAAGATTACGAGATTTTCAGGAATTACTGTTTCTTCATTTGTAAGATCTGCATGGAGAGTCTTACATAGAGGACATCGGCTGGCATTAAAGAATAGTACTATTTGATGTCATTGAGTAATAGCATCAGTTAATAATTTTTCTTCATAATCAACATATCATTTTACTAAAGGCTCATCTTCTCAACCATCAATGATTGCTTTACCACTAACTTCTGTTTTATTTCCATCAGCATCTGTAATTGTCATTGTAACTCATAATAACGAGTGGTCTTGTTCTTGACCAGCGTCAGGAATTGAGATTCAAGCATACGCTAAGAATAACCATGTTCATAATTTTCCTCTTGTGATGTTTGTTGTGTTTACTGATTCTAGTGTTTCATTGTTTATCAATTGTAGTTCTTTGGCACGATTATAATAATCAACATACCATGGACTTTTTGTTTCGTCCTTGAATCATTCCAACGATCTTACAACAATAGTTGCAGCTTCAGCTTCTGTTAAATTTCCTGTTGGCATATATCTTCATTGAGATCATTTGATAAGCCCATAAGAACATACCTCAGCAATAAATGGCGTTAGTGTATTATCGTAATTTGCGATATCACTAAATGTACATTCTGTATATGAAGTTCACATATTTAGCAGTTTCGCGTATTGTGTAATAAATTTAGAAGCTTCTCATCTTGTGATTCTATCATTTGCTCTAAAGTCCGCAAGATTATCATATCTTGTCAGTCCCTTAATATGTAACCATTGGTGAACATCTTCGATATCAACTTCAAGGGCATAGGTTTGTTGAGGCACTATACTCATTGCAAAAATAAAAGCTCAAACGAGCATAAAAAGACGTGTAAATAATTTCATGATAGTCTAATAAAACAATAAATACATAGTATATAATGATCGCTAGCTACTTTTAAAGTGAATTGCATAGGTAAGTAACATTGTTAGAATGACAGTATTTAAATTTTGTTTGTAAACATGATGATAAAGTGATTATCAAGAACTATCGGTTTGGTTTTAGCAATAGTTGTAATTATCTTTCTTCTTATTTGAGCATTTAGCTTGTTTGAAGTTGTACAACCATGACATAGATGAGTAAAAGTAACGCTTGGTAATGTTTCTGATTTTCCGTTGGATGAATGATTACATTGGAAAACCCCGTTTGTAGATGATATTGTTCAAATGGATGTGAAGATTAAGAAAAAACAAGTTGCAGCATGAAGTTCTTCAAAAGATCTTCAGTTGGTAACAACCGCACTGGCATTAAACTATAATTTATTATCGAGTAAAGTAACAAATATTTTCCAAGAAGTTGGTACTGAAGCTGTAGTTGAAGAAACTATTATTGCTCCTGCAATTCAAGAAATAGTAAAAGCTGTTACAGCAAAATATACAGCCGAAGAGCTTATTACAAAGAGAGATGAGGTAAGTGTATTGATCAAAGAATGACTGGTTAATAAACTTGAAAAAGCACATATAAATGTAACAGATGTAAACATCGAAGATTTTGCATTTAGTGAATGATTTAATAAGGCTATTGAATCAAAAGTAACAGCGGAACAAGATGCACTTAGGTCTAAAAACGATCTTGAACGTATTAAATTTGAAGCTGAACAAGCAAAAGCAAAAGCAGAGTGAGAAGCAGATGCGATCTTACAAAAAGCAAGAGCTGAAGCTGAATGAATTAGAGAAAT
>CALLUT010000096.1 GCA_938010495.1 Candidatus Absconditabacterales bacterium | reverse complement strand
TGTGGCCTAGTGTAATGAGGATGTTCTATATTTGATCATCCTTTTTCTGGTCTATAACTTTCTTTTTTTCGACTTTCTTCTTCTTTGATTACTCAAGGAAGAAGCCTCACTATTGACTCTGACATCACCATTGCTGGAGTCTCTCATCATAATGTAACAAACTTTCCTAGTGAAAGTTTTTTATATTGTTCTCAAAATTGTTGTGTACACCAAAGTTCAACACGGTGATCAATTCCCTCATACCTTCAACAAACAAATATTATAGTTTTATAAGAAGACATATCATGTGCGGTTTGTTGTGCAAACTCTTCTTCTGAAGGTTCAACAGAAACTATTAAAAAATTATCTAATCACTTAGTTATAGATTTTATACTATCAATAATAGGTTGGGCTTTCATAACCAATCATGCTCATCACCCATAAGGTTCATCATCAATTTGTTTATGTTTATCAGTACAGAAACTTCTTGGATCAATAACATCAAAAGTAACTAAGTCTTTTTCTATAGCTTTTCAAATAAGTGATGTTTTCAAAAATGAATCAAATATTTCTGGGAAAATTGAAATGTAATATATTTTCATTTATAGAACTCAATAAGATGAAAGAACTTTACGTATTCTTGCATGAACTTCCTCAATAGTTCATGAAGCATCAACAACATGTCGTTGCTGACGGAATTCATTCATTTTACTCACTTGACGATATCATCTGTCAACTTTCAAGAAAAATCATTTCCCAAATGTTTCAAATTTATCTCCATCCGCATCAAATGTTCTTTCTAATGATTTTTCAATATCTGCTTCAAGGTAAATTATAACATCAGGAAGACACTCTATAGTGGCTTGCCTATTGATAGACATAACTTTATCTATTCACACTCATCTTGCGTATCATTGATAAGCTAAACTAGATACAACACATCTATCAGCAATAACAAATCATCATCAATCTAATGTTTCTTTTACTTTTGTTTTTAGTAATTGGGCCCTTGCTGCAGCATATAAGTATGCTTCACAAATTGGATCCATTTCTTCTTCAAATTTTGTTCATTGAGCTAATACTCTAATACTTTCTGCAATACCTGTTGATCCAGGTTCTCTTACATGTAACATATACTTCTCAGGAAATACTTTCATAAGATATTCATGAAGGAGTTTTGATTGGGTTGATTTTCATGTTCACACAATTCATTCAAATGCAATATACATGCTATACATTCATTATAAAATATTACACTCACTATAGCAATGCTCCAAAAAATATCTATAGTAAAATTGTTGTATAAATTTTACACATATCGCTCTTGAAATGGATTTAAAAAATAGATTAGAAACTCGTTGATTTCTAAAACAACGATCACATGATGAACTTTTTGAAAAATTCTGAAAAGGATGACAAACATTATATGTGGGTTTTGATCCAACAGCAGATTCACTACACCTTTGAAATTTTGTACAATTTATGCATGCATTACAATATATGCTTTATTGAAACAAAGTGATTCTTCTTTTGTGATGAGCAACATGAATGGTTTGAGATCCATGAGGAAAAGACAGTGAAAGAAATTTCCTTGATGATGAAACTCTACTACATAATGTTGAATCAATAAGAAAACAAGTAGGAACAATTATAGAACACATTAGCTCAACAACTGGGAAAAAATTTGATTACGAAGTAGTAAACAATGCAGATTTTTATGAATGAATATCATACATCGACTTCCTAAGAGATATAGGAAAACATATGACAGTAAACCAAATGATGCATAGAGAAACAGTTAAACACCGTCTTACCGAAGAGGGGAAATTCATTTCTTATACAGAGTTTAGTTATATGCTTATGCAATGATTTGATTACCTCTACTTATTTAAAAACAAACAATGTAGTTTGCAAATATGAGCATCAGATCAACGATGAAATCTTATAACATGAGTTGAACTTATTAGAAAAAAAGAACAAGGCGAGTCTTTTGCTGCAACTTGTCCTCTCCTTACAGATAGTACGTGAAGAAAATTTTGAAAATCAGAATGAAATGCTATATGGCTTGATGTAAATAAAAATAGTCCATATGTTTGTTACAACTATTTTATGAATAGTTGAGATGAAGATATTAAAAAATACTTGCTTACATTCACACTGCTTTCGGTTGAAGAAATAGATGTAATCATACAAGAACATCAGCAAGAACCACATCTAAGAAAATGACATAGTGTTCTAGCGTATGAAGTTACTAAAATTGCTTTTTGAGAACAACAAGCAAGTTTGTGTGTTCAAATAAAAGAGACACTCTATGGTGGTTCAGTTGTTGAATCTATACAATCTCTTAGTTCAAAATGAGTTATTGCTCTTAATAAAGCAACATCATGAATTACTACAACAAAGAGCGCAAGAAGTCTTATTGAACTTCTTGTTGAGACATGATTATACTCGTCAAACTGAGAAGCAAAAAAAGCAATTAAGGCTAACGCAATTTCTCTTAATGAAAATAAAATCACTGATATAGGACACACATTATCAGATGATGATTATATAAATTGATTGGTAGTATTAAGAAAATGAAAAAAGAACTATGCTACAGTTCTCCTCAACAAATAATTTCAATTTCTTCTCGTCATAATTCTTCAAGTCTTTTTGATCTACAATTTTCTGGTAAAGAAAATCATCATACAACAAAATCATCAATTCTCATTTTTTGAATCTTTCCTAATGTCTTTCTTGAGTATTGAGAGACTATTTCTAAAAACACGAGAACGCGTTTCAGTGGTACAGCTGGTATCTTTTCACGTTTGGAGAACATAACCACCGCGCTTTGAACTTTTGGAGGCGGAGTGAAGGCGTTTTTGTCTACTGTGAAGCAATATTCTATTGTGTAGTAATAATTTATTAACCACCATAAGTATGATTTCTTTTTTGTTGTTGTTGCAATCTTTTCTCCTACTTCTTTTTGTATTAAAAATACTCATCAAGGAAAATCTGTCTTCTCTTCAAAAAATTTTCTAAATATTGGCGATGTAATATAGTAAGGTAAATTTCAAACCACCAAATATCATTTGTAAGAAGTTACATCTGAAACCAAAACATCTCACCAAATAATTTGAGTATTATCATCTGATATTTTTTTTAATCCTTTCTCAAGACGTTCATCCATTTCAAAAAGAACCTTTTTTTGAAATAGTGGTATAAGAAATTCAGTAAGTGCTCCTCATCCAGGACCTATCTCTAAACAGTCTGGTGTTCCAAATTTTTCTTTAGCAAAAGTTACTGTATCAACAATTTGCTGCAATACAGATTCGTCAGAAAGAAAATGTTGTCATAGGAACTGTCCCATTATTCTTTGGTATTAATTGAACTATCAAGAGATTTTTCAACTTCGTCAATTAGTACATTTCAAATATTTCATCATACAGATCAGAAATTTGCTTCAATATAATCCTTATTTATTTCTTCAAGTTTATCTATAAATCAGGATTTTAATTCATTTCATTTTGCAGTAACTACTTCTAACTCCAAAAGATCATCAATACTATCAATTTCTTGTAATTTATTAAATTCAACTTTTAATTGTTTAAGTTTTTCAAGTTTTTCTATCCCAATTACTATCTCTAATTGATTATGAGCA
>CALLUT010000095.1 GCA_938010495.1 Candidatus Absconditabacterales bacterium | reverse complement strand
TCTTTTCGTTGCTCTCATAGAATGAGATCTTTTGTTACCCGACTTGGTTTTTTTTCATGAAAACATACACTGTCTAGCCATTTGAAGAATCGTAAGTAAGTAAATAAGTTGTTGTTGTACTATGCATTAGCTCTCATCACTTCATTCTCAAGATTCATTATCAGATCCTTCACCACCTTCAGCTTCTGTACCTTCTTCTCCTTCTGCAATAACTTCTTCCTCTTCTACTTCTTCTGAGAATTCAACTGTAGTTACTACTGGTAGATCTAGATCATCTATGATTTCTATCTTCTCTGACACTTCAAGATCTTTCAAGAAGATAGCCTGCCCAGCGTGATCCAACTCTGAAATATCAATCTTGATATCATGAGGAAGATCCAATGGAAGCGCTTCCACAATAATTGTAGATTTCAATGTTTGTACACGTCAGAGAGCATTTTTTTCGAATGGAGACTCACCAATAATCACCAATGGTACTTCAGCACGTACTTTTTCATCTTTATTTACCGCAAGAAGATCAACATGAATAAGATAATCTGAAACTGGATCTGTTTGGTAATCATGTACCAAAACGAGATGATCCATTCCATCTCCACTTACCTCAATCGGCGTACTTTTACCAGTCTTTGAAAATACTTTTAGAAAATCAATTCTAGAGACCGTAAATGACTCTGGAGTATCCATGTGCTTTCCGTAAATAACTCCAGGAACAAGTCATTGTTTTCTTAGTCCCTTGTTTTTCTTTTTTACCACAGAACGTGAGGTGACGGTAAGTTTCATAGTTTAGTACGTATCAAATATAAAATTGTATCTAGAAATTCTATTCTTATTATTCTTGAGTTGATTCTTCTGCAGGAGTCGCTGGTGCATCATCTGATGCTTCCACTTCAGGAGCAGTTTCTTCTGAAACTTCTTCGGTTGGAGTTTCTTCCTTCACTTCTTCAGAAGCATCTGTATTTTCGTCAGCAGCTTGATCAACTACTTCTTCTGTCGATTCCGATGCTTCTTCTTTTACTTCTTCAACTACTGGAGCCACCGCTGCTAGGAGGGCTTCAGCTTCTGCAATAGCTATCGCGAGAAGATCTGAACCTCTTTCTTCAGCTGTAGAATTAGACTTGAGTCTTGCGTCTTTACCTACCGTATCTCTAAGATAGTAGAGTTTTGCTCTTCTAATTTTATGAGCATCTAGAAGAATGACTTTCTCAAATTTTGTAAAAGAAAGCGGATAGATCTTTTCTATCGTATGACCAGCTGCTTTTCATCTAATGGTAAATGTACCATCAATATGATTTGGCCTCTGAACTTTTATTACCAATCATTTGAACTTCCAAATTCTTTCATTGTTACCTTCACCAACTTTTTCGTGAAGCTCTAACATCTGACCAGGTTTAATTGGTAAGATATGGTATCATTTTTGTGCTCTGATAGAAGCGAGTCTTGAATTATTCATACAAAGAATTTAGAAATCAAAAAAATATATCAAATGTAGGGAAAATTACGAAGCTTGTCTTCTCTTTACAACTTCAGCCTTCCATTTTCTCTGCTGTTCTAGCTGTCTTCTAATATCCATAATAACAACCTTACTCACTCTCTTTAGAGCTTTATTTAATTTCTTTTTACCATTAGTTTTAAGTTTTCACATGTGGAATAATTCAAAAGGGTAAATGAAGTATATACAAAACTATGTATTATTTTGCTTTCACTGAAGCTTCAAGCATAGCTGGAGTGATTCCGTATTTTTTGATCCTAGCCATACATTTTTCCATGGTCTTTTCGATCCATTTTGTCTTCCCTTCTTTTTCTTCTCTTTTTTTCAAACTAGCGTATCGTTTCATTACTTTTTGGTATTTCTTTCAAGATTTTTTTCTTTTCTTGTTTGGATTCTGAAACGAATGTTCTGGCTTTCATGATTTATTTCTTGTTGGCATTTTCTAGTTATAAAGTGATAAATAATCTATAGGGACAATGGCTTTGCTTGTCCAGTACAAAAGCCTAAATTTCAGATCAAACCTATTTAACATATTTTGCAAGGTATGCGAACGCTTTATTAGCATCAGCCATCTTGTGTGTATCTTCTTTCTTCTTTACAGCTGATCACTGGTTTGAGTAGGCTGCAAGAAGTTCGTCAGCTAGTCTTTGGTACATAGCAGTTCATTTTTTATCTCTTGCATATCCTACAATCCACTTACATGCATAGAAAAATCTTTTCTTATTTGGAACTTCTACTGGCACCTGGTAGATCGCTCATCAAATCCTCTTTGACTTGATCATCACATGAGGAGCTGCATTTTCTATTGCTGCTTCCCATACTGCCAAGGGATTTACATGACCATTATTCTTTATTTCGTCTAGTGTTTTCTTGAAAATACCTCTTGCGATATTTTTTTTCCCATCAAGCATGATATAATTGATAAATTTTTCAATTTTATCAGTTGTTGATGGTAAGATAAACGGTGTAGCTTTTTTAAATTTCGTTGCCATTATATTCAGGAAGAAAGGGTAAAGATATTTTATCACTGCTTAGATTCACATGAGATGCTGTTCTTCATTTTTTACTTAGGTCTACTTAGGTCTCTTTGTTCCATATACTGATCTAGATTGTTTTCTATCTTCTACTGGATTTGTATCGTATACACCTCTTACTACATGATACTTCACACCAGGAAGATCTTTTACTCTTCATCACCTGATCATTACCACACTATGTTCCTGGAGTGTATGTCTTTCACCTGGAATATATGCTACCACTTCTTTTCCGTTTGAAAGCCTTATCTTTGCAATCTTTCTTTGCGCAGAGTTCGGTTTCTTTGGTGTTACAACAGTCACCTTTAGACATACTCATCTTTTGAATGGACTTGGTTGGTCTACAGATTTGTTGTTTTTCAATGTATTTGTTCTATACTGAAGCGCTGGCGCTTTTGATTTTCTAAACTTTTTCTTTCTTCCGTTCTTTACAAGCTGGTTAGTAGTTGGCATGTGATTCGAAAAATCTAAAATAAGGTAACAAAACATTTCAACATCATCACGAGAACGTGAAAAAAAAAATTTAATAACTCTACTGCTCCATGGAAGGAAGCGACTTTCGAGTTACGACTACTGTGTTTTTAATTAAGTTGAACGTGATTTCAAGAAGAAAGAGACAAAAAAAATCAGGCACTCTCACAATTCCTCAACACACTAAAATAAGCTTGACATATAAATTTTTTTTTCTATAATTAAACACACATTTTATTTTATTCACTACACCAAATGGCTAAGGAAGACTTTTCATCAGATAAAAAAATCAATAGTACTGATCCTCAAACAAGCAAAATAAACACTACAAAAGACAAAGCAAAACTAGCTGGTAATCTATCTCCAGACAAAACAAATGAAGAAATAGAAAAAGCTATTTGAAAAGCTTTAGAGAGTGGAAAATTTAATACTGTGAATTGAATATTTGACTAGATCCATAGACAATTGTACTAAATAAAAACGAATCATCGTATGATGATTCGTTTTTTTACTCCCAAGAATTCTCCTAATTTGACATAGAATATTTCCTACACACCCCTACTTGGCTGCATCTTCCACATCCCCCAAAGCAACAATGTTCCTAGAAGAAGTATAAGCGCTGTTTCTTTTGGACCTACTTGTACTTGAGCCACGTCTCATATTTGAG
>CALLUT010000094.1 GCA_938010495.1 Candidatus Absconditabacterales bacterium | reverse complement strand
GAATATGAACACCTGATTGATTTGATAAAGATTCATGTAATCCAAGCTCTGAATATCGACCTGGAGAATGAGTTTTTAATAT
The DNA here is from genome assembly GCA_938010495.1 of Candidatus Absconditabacterales bacterium. The sequence goes on along the minus strand of CALLUT010000094.1, from coordinate 2,487 downwards.
TTTTTTGGAGGTTGAACATAGTTCATGAGTAGTGTGTAAAACAGAATATGCATTACACCTAATCAACTGAGAAAGTAGCGAAGAAGAATGTGAAGATAATAAGTATAAAGCGCTTTATGAAGTAGAAAAAGAAAAAAACGAATGATGTGATCTTGAGGAAAACAACAATAATGACACCACTATAAATGCTTCAACTGTAGCGTATGTTCCAAATACAAGTGGTAATGTATTAATGAATCCATCAAGCGAAATAACAACCTCTTCACAGATCTCATACTGAGCTGTTTCTATACAAAAGCTTCTTCCGAATCCTGAATGATCAGATGGTGAACATGAATGAATTGTTTTGATCAACAATTCTCATAAGATAATTGACACTTCAAATCTCATTTTGAATGCTTGAAATCGTCAAAGAACACTATGAGGTGGAACACTTTGATCCTGAGAAGATCTTACCTATATTGGAGACTTATGACTCTATAACAAAGAAACATGTGTTCGTCTTGAACATAAAAATTGACACATCTATGATGAAGTCTGTTATCCAAAACCTGAAAGCTGAACATGGTACAGTACTCTTATCAATCAACAGTCACATCAAAATAGTTCCTCTGAAGAATATCAAGCAACTCCACTTCAATGAAGTATATTTTTGAATCCCTATGAACAAGCAAGCTGATCTGAGCAAATTGAAACAAATCAGAATTCTACTACTGTAAGCAATCTACTAGAAACATGAGAAAAAATTGAAACAATAACAATCGCTATGAGCAACAACAGCATTGTTGCTTCAAAAAAAGGATATTGATGAAGCAATAATGATGAAAATCAGTTCATCAAAATATTGGGCGCGCTTCCAAATCCAAGCTGATCAGATACTGATAAAGAGTGAATACGCCTTAAAAACATCTGAAACAACAAGGTCTTTTTCGAAGAATTGATAATTGATTCATGAAAGCGTCAAAAAAAGATCAGCAACATCTCACTGGCGGGTGGAGAAGAGAAAGAAATTACCTGAGACTTAGGTTTATACAACTCAGAAAGCTGTTTTTCAATTATCTATCAATGAACAATTTTAGACAGAAATTGTTATGAGACCCCAAAAGATGATGTGCGATATTGAACAAAATTCTGAAACAGTGAAGACGGAGAACAATCAGAAGATAACACCCCATGAGAAGAAAGGAATCAAAACACAGCAACACCCTTTTGTCTTCCTTGAATTACTTGACTTAATTGACATCCTTGAAATACATCAGAAGTTCAAACAAGCTATTCTTGAACGATATGATCATGAGCTGTTGTTTGAGATATAGTATCAGAAGATCTAGTCTGATTAGAAATATCTAGCGTGTTGCCAAACCCAGAATGATCTGATGCAGACAATGAATCCATAATAATAAAAAACACATCAGATAAAGACATACAATTAGATGGTATCAGTTTAAACACAGGAACTCGTAAGCTCCAACTTGCATGACATATCTGATCATGAGAAAGAAAAACAATTACCCAAACCCTATGATTGTATAACAGACCAGCCTGTTTTCGTCTAGAAGACTCTAGGTGAATATATGATGAATTCTGCTACCCTCAGCCATGAGAAAATAAACGATACACAAAACAAAATAAGATCCCTTTCGTTGATATTGCTCAAACTGATTGGTTGTGAAAAATAGGGCTTTCTGTAGAAAAAAAACAAGCATGTGTAACTCATAATAAAAACACTCTAATTTGCAAAAATATTGCTAGCGCTAGTACAACAAAATCTTCAGCCACAAGTTCATCAAAAGAAAGTGATAACAGTATAAAAAATAACGAAAAACAAAAAGATCAAATTGAACATCTTGAGCTTCAAAATAAACTACACAAAGAATATATCTACCAAACGAGTAGTATCCTTCGCTCTCAACGATGACCTGTATTTTATGATACACAACTTGCTACTCACTTTCAAAAACGAAAAGATCTTTCGAAAGTGCTATGAAATTGAGATAAAATGAACTATTGATGATTTCTCATAGAGCCCAAAGATATCATTTTGGCATATAATTTAGAAACTCAGAATCTCCCCTTAGCATCAACTGAAGTATGAGAAATGTATACAAACTTGTTTTTAAAAACTGAAGATTTTATACAGCTCGTAGCAAAAAATCTCAAAAAGAAAAACAGTGATCAGCAAGAAAGTAATGAAAATTTTGTTATGAATAGTAATTACTAAGAACTTTACTATTATACAGTTCTTTACAAAGAATATACACCATGTCTACCTCGTCAACTTCTCTTGTAATTATGGCTGCGTGAATGGGTTCTCGTTATGGATGACTCAAACAATTAGATGGTTTTTGACCAAACAATGAAACCATATTAGAATATTCAATCTACGATGCAATAAAAGCGTGATTTGATCATATTATCCTGATTATTCGTGAGTCTTTTGCTGAAGAGTTTAAACTCAAATTTAAAAACACCTTTGAAGAAAAGATT
>CALLUT010000093.1 GCA_938010495.1 Candidatus Absconditabacterales bacterium | reverse complement strand
GGAAATTGTGGAATAATGTTTAGATGTGTGTATATTCATTTGTCTTCTTCATCACAATCAATTTTTAATTCGTTGTTTTCAAATTCCTTCAAAACGATAGTATACTCATACCAATCTCCAAAATCATCTTCAGGACTTCACTCATATTTTTTTAAGTGCAATGAATTTATAAGTTGTTTATTTTTCCTAACAAATTCATTAAAAGAGCTTGTAGAAATATCTCAATACCTATGAGTACTATCGTCTTGTCAGTATTTTAAATGAATTCAAATTAAATCATCGTGAATTATTTTATCCAGTTTTTTATTGTATGAAAATGTTGATTTATTCACTCATATATTTCTTACCTTCACGTCACATGTTACATCATCTTTAATAACAACATTTCAAATTTTCTTTGCAATATATCAATTAGCTTTAGCTTCTTCCTTGATCTTAAGTACTTGATCTTCTTGACATGTAATAACTTTTGGTAATCCCATATTCCATTGTTGGGTTGCTTCTTTATCAAAACAAATTCAACATACTTGTAAGATCTCCATAATAGGGCAGAGTTCCACATCTTTAAGATCAATGTCTATCATAAGATGTGAATTACCATTTGTTATATTACCTAATTTTTTGAGTGGATTTCAAGTAATATGAGCCATTGTAGAGATATCTACCTTAGGTTTATTTTCAATTCATCACAATAAATCACCAACAATAAATTGATTGTAAATTGTAGTTTTACCAGTAGCTATTTCTCCCATAGTTTTTCACGTACATTTTTCATACATTCATGGGGAAAATGAATTTTCATCTAATAACGTCAGTCAATCTCTCTCTCTTTGAGTATTTAGTGATCTTATAAATTGAACAAACTCTATGCTAGCCCATCTTTCTCAAAAAAGTTGTGTCATTCATCTTCTAATAGCACTAATTCAGTTAGCTCTCGGTCATTTTATTTCTCACTGTTCTTCAAACATTACAACTGCATGACCGGCTTCAAGTGGTACTAACTTCTCATGATCTAGTGACTTAATTCATTGCGCTGTTCATACTAAACTAAAGTACGTTCATTGCATAATTGAACTTTTTTTATTGTCAATTTTATCTAGTCAACATTCTACAAATTCTTTTGCTCTTTTATTGTACTTTTCTATTCATTTATACTCAATATATTTACGCAAGTTTGCAAAAGGATTTCTCCCTTTAAGAATATCTTTAAGTTCGATTTTGAACTCTTTTAATGGATAATCTATATCAGAATTCACTTGAGCTTTAACTGAGTCAAGTAATGCAACAAGTTTTCTTTCTTTTGGAGTATGTCACATAAGCGCAGTCTCTCACGCAACAATACTAACTCATTCTCTTTCAGAGACGTTTTGCATTGCTTGTGTCATAGTTTCCTTCAATACTTCTCATTTACGTCAGTTCAAATGTTCAAAATGAATATATAACGTTAGATTATAACACAGTGATCAATCAAGAAGATCATCAGTATTCATAGCAATAAGATCATGTAGTCTACGTTCCCAGAGATCTACACAAAATTTTTTAAACTTCTCTTCAGAAATCAAACTAGAAATAAATAAGCTAAATTGCTCATCAAACATCGCTTCATAAATTTGTCCTTTTGTTCATTCTCAATCTATAGACACACAAAGATCTGCACCATTTTTTAGGTACTTATCAGTAATATCTGGCGTCAAACGAATAGTATTTCATTTCCCATTCAAGAATGTTTTGAATAGGTTATTTTGATATCATTTTTCACAGCTTGTTTTGGCGATTTTAGAGAATGAGTCTCATGGTGAGATGGTAGTTTCTTTATATGTAGCCATAATGCAGTAGATAAGACTATAAATAGTGTATTTTATACATCTATAAAAAACAATGTCAACAATAAATTAGTACTAATCAAATATATAAAAAAGATTTTTTAAGTTAAAACAACAAATAGATGAGGAGTGGAGGAGAGTAAAAACCTTTATATATGATAGAATACAGGTAATAGTACAATATTATTGCACAAAAAATTTAATTATAAATGTCAAAAAAGGTTGAAGTATTTGTCAGAAGTACTATAAAGAGGTTATCAATTTATGGAAAGTTCCAAAAATTTAAAGTATGGAATATTCCACAATTTAACATGTCCATAATTGTCATGACAAACCAAACCACAAAATCTACACAAACAACTTTCACACCTAAAAAACAAAATGTGTACAGCTCACGTGGTAGAAAAAAGATTCCAAGAAATGTTAACTACACTCCTACTCTCACAATTTGGAAACCAAGCGATTGACCTTCAAATGATGGTAATGTTATACTGGGACATGATGAGCTCGAAGCTCTAAGACTCAAATGACTTAACCACCTGGGAGTTATATCAGCTGCAAAGCAAATGTGAGTGTCTAAGAGCTTGTTTGCTAAAATCTATAATGAAGCTGTTTCTAAGGTCTCAAACGCCTTAATATACGGTAAATCACTGCATATAGAACTTAGGGAGAATGGTGACTTTGTGGAACCTTTATTGTAAAAAACAAAAGGGGTTGCAAGAGTAGCGGAAGTGTGTATATTTTGATTACGATAATTCATATTATAGTAATCAATTAATTCTTTTTATTACTATCTTATATTATCATGAGTATGTTCAAAAAAATCCTATTGAAGGCTTCATGACTTTCTATTAAAAATGAATATCATAATTGAACAATTGTTAAATACGTAGATCTTCATAATGACAATCAAATGAGTGCCTTGCTTAAATTAAACTTAATCAATCCAATGCAAGACATTCAAATGCTAGAAACTCATGATTGAAAAAATTATTATCGTGCATATTTATGACTCAACAACTCTAAAAGACAATTATTATGACTGTAAATTACTCAGAAACGCTTCAGCTATACGTACAAGCTGCAGAGAAACTACAAGAGGATCCTCATGTTACTGCAAGTAATTGTTGTTGAAAAGAACTACAATCCTTACTCTTACAAGCTGACAAATGAGAATATTGAACAGCTTTCATATGATGCATACATGATATATGAGCCTTATCCGCATTAGCCATGCATCAATCTGGTTTACCATTAGAAGACAATGAGCATAATACCAACCAACAATAATCCTCTTTCTGAAGCACAACGCCTACAAGATAGGTCGATAATTAGCCTAATTCATGAATTTTTACGCACCAAAAAGTCGTCACAGACAAAAAAAGCATACGAGATGGACATCATATCATTTTTCGCCGCTATAAACGTTTCTACAGCGTGACAATTAATAGCAATTCCAATATATGACCTCAGCAACCTAATAATAAATTTTACAGAGAGTTTTAAGAAATCAGAGGAGTATCGTGAAGACAGAGTAGTCAATCCTCGTACAGTTAATAGAAAAGCCTATGCCCTCTCCTCTTTTTTTGAGTTTTTAGTATGAACGTATTGATATCCTCGTAATCCTGTTAAGGTATTTACTCCCTACTCTACACCTTCTCGCACTTCAACAGATGATTTGACTCCAGAAGAGTTAAAATCAATTCGAGAATACGTCCAAGAGTTACCAAATAAAGAATGAATAAAACCTAAAGCACTACTCTCCGCTCAGCAACAAATGTTAATCGTGTGATTACTCATGTTATCATTAAGAAGAAATGAAGCTGCAAATGTAAGATGGGATGATCGAGATAGAAGTAAAAATGTCCTTACAGTTTTTGGTAAATGACAAAAATTAAAATACCTCCCTCTCCCATCAAAAATATCTGACTACTTAAGTTGATTCGAGCAACTCAAAAATACACATGGTTATAATTCCCAGTACATTTTTTCTCCAATCAACAGTAATAGAACATGAGATTCACAAAAGCCAATCACATGAACATACATCTATAATATTATCAAGAAAATAACTACCTCACTCCAAGGTCAATGAATTATAGATTCAGAAAAGAAAATTACACCGCATTCGTTTAGAACAACGTTTGTAAAAATGGCTCTAAACAAAAATGCAACAGACATTGAAATCATGAATGCAACATGACACAGCACAAGCGCTATGGTTAAATACTATGATGCCAGATCTCCTATCGAAGTAAATGCAGCAAATAGTATGGATGATGTATTTTAATCTTTAGGCAAATTCTTATTTGCTAAATCATACATTTCATTCATTTTAAAAAGAGAAATATGATTGTCTTCTTGCCATTCTTCTTCAATTACTCCAAAATTTATATTATCATTAATTACAATTTTTCGAAGTCAATCAATTCATTCTGCTGATTCAATTATTGGGTATTTATTTAAAAAATCAATCATATCTTTGTTATACTTGTATAAGTTATCTAGACCTTCTTTACATATAGTTTGGTAATAATCTGACAACACTCATAAACTATTCCAAACACCATTTTCTTTCACTATACAAGTCTTAAATTCTCTATCTTTCATAAAAAATGATCTTTCTCTTCATTGAATCAATAATCATCTATTTTTTCAATTATTCAAGATTGCATCTTCAAATAATTTGGGGGTACTAGAACACAATCATGAACTATATAAAGATTCATATTGCGAATACATATTGTTAAATATGTTAATAACATCATCTCACCTATTTGTATCTCTAAAATATATTGAAGATAAAACTCCATACTTAAAACGCGAAAAATCTAATCCGTTTCTAAATTTTTTTATATCTCAGTATTCAACTATATTAAAAAACAATCATCAATCTAAAAACATTTTATTTATTCATTTATGTCATCATGAAAATAAATCAAATATTTTCTGTTTTCAATTTCTATTATAATAAGCGTGTCACTTAATGTGTTCATCAAATTCTTCAAATGACAATTCTTTTTCCAAGAATAAATCTGAGAATTCAGGAAGTTTTTCTTTTGCTATTGCATAAACATCGTCTAACTTATCTTTTCTAATTCATCTTTTTTCTTGTACTTTCTCTGAAATTAAACGATAGGTTAACTCTTTATCATCTAAGACGACATGGTTATATCATCAAGAAACCTCAATAGATTTTATAAAGGGAAATTTTGACAAAAGATATGCGCTAATATTCTCATCATGCAAATGTTCCCTCTCCAACAAACAGGAGCGAGCAACATAGTAATAGTAATCTGACAACACTCATAACTTCCATGATCCTTTTTCATTTACAAGCGCAGAAACATATTCATTTTGTTTTACAAATGCATGAGTATTTTTTCAAGATATAAGTAGTCAATTCATACGTGTGTGTCTTTTTAATTTTGACAAAGCTTTTTCAAAATTCAATGGAGTATGAACACACAAACCTCCTCTGTTTATCTCTTTATATGCACTATATGTTTCTGTAAGCAATTGCGCTATATCTTCCTTAATAGAATCACAATGAACTACATATTCATGTATTCAAAAATGTAATCAAATTCATGAAAAATCAAGATTTGAAGAGACAGAATCTATATCAAGATTATTTATTATTTCTTTTAGAAAAGCAGAATTAAGAAATGGGAACGAAATTCATGTATATCATTTCTTCAGAAAATCGAAAAGATTCAACAAAAAGTTATGATTTTTATTATCTTGTAAATGACATATTTCTACTATTTGCTCTTCAGACAATCATATAGTTGAATAATCCTCTGTTGCCACTTCTAAATTTCAATACATAAAACATACAATAAACAATACTAAATACATGTCAATATATACTTTTGCCATATAAACTAGAATCACTCATATAATTTCATTCTCGATATACTTAATACATGAGAGAAAGAATATGACCAGATAGATATGACCCCATTAGAGAAGGTGACAAACCTGTAAATTTTTTGTTAATCAATAAACAAAAAGGATCAAATGATTCAACAAGAGAAATAGTTTCTGATCCAGATATACAAACAACAAAATATTACCTGAATAGCAAATTACCATCATACAAAGAAGAATCAAGAACAGAAAGAAATAAAATAGATGAAAAAGATCGAACCATAAAAGAAATGATGGAACAGCATTTTCATTTAGGATCACTTGAAGAAAAAGAAAATCGTGAAAGAGTAACAAACTTAGATACTTTTTATAAGGTTTGTCTTAGAGAACTAGCGTGATGATATAATAAAGTGATGAGTAAAATGATATATTGAAAAGAAAGAAAGAAATTACCAAAAGAAATCACATTTTGAACGATGTCAAAAAGCGAACATGAAAACCCATATAATATAAATTACTATAGAAAAAATGATTCTATCAAACATATTAAACAGTATCTCTGAGAAGATTGATACAGAAACATTATAAATCGATTTCATACAAAAATATGAAACAACGTAACTGTCACTGATCTAAGCCAAAAAGATAAAAACATATTTAATAGTATAAAAGCTATTCATGAAGAGAATATTTTTGATATGCTCCGTGTAGAACTTACAGAACTTCTTGCTAAAGAACTTTTTCAACATATCATTAATACAAAATATGATAGTCTATCAAAAGCACTTTCAACTGAAAATAAAATAGTAAAAAATATTAGAATATTTAAAAGCAACAAACTTGTTGATATGATAGACAAGACAGATTTTATCGTTTGTATAGAATATGTTGATAGCTCATGAGAGTACTTAACTACTGATTCATTGGCTCTTGATTTAAAAATAAATAATTCCAGTAGTTATGCCATAGTTGATATGCCAAACAACAACTGATCTAAAAATAGAAAGTTAAAAGCGACAAAATGACATTATGACTTTTTTCAAAGTGATAGAGCTCAAGAAATTGATAACGCTATTGAACAATGAAAAAATAAATTAAATAGTCTAGAACTTATTCATAAAACGTACGTTGAAGAAGAAACAGATAATATGGAAGATGAGATAGTTTCTCTTCTAGATAATATTTGAGGGATTATAGAATTTCTAAATGATGATATTAATTTTTACCTAAAAGACTGAAGTCCAGATCACTTTATAAAGTTAAATGATGAACTTTATAAAGAATTAGAAAATAAGTTATTGCAACAATGCATAACACCTAAGGAAATAATCTGAGCATTAACAACCTTTCAAGAAAATTTTCGTAAGTTATATGAAGGAATTGATATTGAATTTGATTTGTGAACAGAAACTAAAAGGCCCGAAAGAAAAGAACTCCACATTGGTAGATATACAATGCGTAGATTTTTTGATATTGCATTTGATAGCATAAAAAAGTATGGTACGATTAATTATAATGATGAATCTGTACAGAAAAACTTCGAAACGCTAACAAATATTACCTTCAAAAATTTCAATAATGATATATTTAAAACCTTTAACAAAACAGCATAATGAAAAAAGGGACTAGCCCAAAATTTTGAACTCCAGCTCCAGAAAAAAAAGTTGATATAAATACAACGGACTGGAGTAAAGTTACTGAAATCTTAAATGAAAAAACTTCTCCTAAAGAAGATAAAACACTTGAAATTGATAAATCAACTACTGATAAAAAAGAAACAACAATGAGAGTACTACAACAAAATGATACTCCTACCGAGGAAATAGCTGATTAGTTTTGTTTTTCCATTCTTGAAACTCTGCAATTTCCCCATACTTACGTTCCCATTCTGCTTCTAAAGGAGGTATTCATGTTACAAACAGCAATATCCACGTTATCATAAAAGGACTGATTATACTTACATATTCATATCATCAAAGGTATGGCACACAAACTATAAATACTCCCCACCATACAAGCATTTCACCAAAGTAATTTGGATGTCTTGATTTAGATCGTAATCATGTATCAACTCGATAAGTTGGGTTTTGACGCTTAAAATTAAATTTTTGTCGATCAGCAAGCGTTTCTATCAAAATTCAGGAAAATCAAATCATTCATCATACAATGGTTATTCGGTGTAATCAAAGATTATTCTTTGTGTAAATCATGATCACAGGAAGTAATAAGAGAAAAATAGTCACTCATTGTAAGAGCCAAAATTTTCCAAATGATTTTTTATTTTCTCTTATTCAGTCAAATCTATCATCTTTTTTCATAACAATGATTCTCAAAAACAAGTATCATGCTAACCTCACTCACCAAATACATACCAACAGAAACAATAATCAATGTACACTACTCGATCAATAAGAAAAAAACAACCATGTTACTATCCCAGCAAATGTCATTCCATAAGCTAAATCAGTTACTTTATCAGTTTTGAAAAAACTTGCTATCAAGAAAAATATTCATTGTACTATTCATATAGCAAGCAGGGTTCGTATAAACAACATTATCAAGCACTTAATACAGTAAATCGACCATCTTTTGTAATTGCTCTAGCAAGATCATTAAACTCAACTTCATATCATTCCTCTATTTCAACATCTACTTTTGTAGTTTTAAGGTCAAACATAGCCCAAGCAACTCACGTTATTTCTTGAATATTCATCTCAACAACATCAGCAGCATGCCTATTCACTTTCTCAAGTTTTTTAGTTTTTTTTAACGTAAGAGATTTTTTCATGATAAAGTAATTACAACCTAAAATTTATTCAACAGCCTGTATCCGCTCTCCATACCCTCATGCTTCCATGTTTTCTAATGGGATAAACTTCATGGAAGCTGAATTCATGCAATAACGCATTCATCAAGCATCTTGAGGTCAATCATTAAATACATGTCATAAGTGACTTGATCAATCAGCATTTCTAACTTCAGTTCTTTTCATCCAGAGTTTATTATCTTCATACAAACTAACTGCATCTTCAGTAATAGGCTGAGTAAAACTTGGCCATCATGTTCAAGATTTGTATTTATGTTTAGAACTATATAGTGGTTCTCATGTTATAATATCAACATATAATCAAGGTTTTTCATTATCCCAATACTCATTATTAAATGAAGGTTCAGTTCAGTTTTCTTGTGTTACTTTCCATTGTAATGGAGTAAGGATAGCACGTAAATCATTATCAATTCATCATTGTTTTTGTGCATCAAGTATTTGATCCAATCATGTTTCTTCAAAGTGAGCAGAACGACCAGATCATTTTTTATACCTTCAATAACGTTCTTTAGAATGTTTATAAAAATCTTGATGATACTCTTCAGCTTCAAAAAAAGTTTCAAAAGGAAGAATTTTTGTCGCAATAGATTTATCGTATGATCATGATAACGTTTCTATGGCATCTAGGGCTTGTTGTTTTTGTTGTTCATTATGATAGAAAATTGCTGTGGTATATTGAAATCATCTATCTCAAAATTGACCTCAATTATCTGTTGGATCAATACTTCTAAACATTAAGTC
>CALLUT010000092.1 GCA_938010495.1 Candidatus Absconditabacterales bacterium | reverse complement strand
ATCGACAATGGATTATGTACCATGATTTTGGACTGTTTCATCCATATCCATCAATGGTATATAATGAAAAACAACTTGTTACATCAAGAACATTTCGTTGATTCTTACAAGAATGACTCAAAAAATGATGGCGACACTTACCGCTACTTCTTGCAAAATGGCTATCATTCAAATGTATTAGAAAACAACTTAAGAAAAATATAAACCTCCATCTTGTTCCTTCAGCCTATATGTTATGAAGTGTAACAAGTAAATGATATATATGAGAAAATGCAGCTATTGATGTGCTTCCTCACTTTATAAATACTCCAGAATAATGGAAAAAATCATCATCAACTGATATGAAATCACCCTAACATGAAAACAAGATGGGAACGCAAAAGATCCAAAATTTTGGGCACATGCAAAATACTGTAGTGTAAAACAATGTCACAGCACAAAAATTATTGATGTACAATGAGAAGAAATTGTTGGTCCAATAAAAGAAGATGCAGATGGTATTTTTTGAACAAAAGAGGAATTATATGCATGAGTATATACAGCAGATTGTTGAATGGTTTGTTTGATGTGAAAAAAATATTTTACTATAGTCCATGCATGACGAAGAGGCTTATATCAAGGGATACTTCACGAAGCTGTAAAAAAACTGTGTAGTCACTGAGAGGAGGTTATAGACATTACTGTCTATTTTGGCCCACAGATATGTATGAACTGTTTTGAATTTGGCCCAGAGTGTACAAAGTATTTCCCTTTAAACTTTATACAAGAAACTAATTGAAAATTTACAGTAGACTTATTATGATACGGGGTTTCACAACTTATATTTCATGGAATACAAAAGGAAAACATAACAACACATACAAGTTGTACTTACGAAGACCCTAATTATTACAGCGCAAGACTTGGACAAAAAGAAAGAAATTTTATGGGGGTAAGATATATTTGAAGTAATTAATTTCTTGCAATAAAAACTCATACAACATCTACTCATGGATAATGTTTCTTGAGTAATTTTCATAACACCTTACTTGTCGCTCATGTTGTTATAATATCATCAACAATAATTACTGTCGTAACTCACTTAGGTAACTCACCCCATAATCAAAATGTTCAAAACACATTTGCTTTTCTTTTAATACGAGAGAGTTTGGTTTGTGATTTTGTCCACTTTTTCTTCGTAAAAACCCTTTGATATGGTAACCCAATCTTACGAGAGAGGTGTTTTGCTAATAATTCTGATTGATTATATCATCTTAGGAAATAATGCTTATATCGATGTAATGGAACCGATGTAACTATGGTTTTATCTTTATCAAAAGTAGAAAAATCATACAAATAACATATCTTTTGTATTAGAACAGGTAACGAAGCAATTACTCACTTATATTTAAGCGCATAAACACATTTCTTAATACTCTCATTATATCAAAATCATATAATAACTTCATCAAGATATCATTCCTGAGTATATTGTTCAGTAGAAGAGGTATTACTTACCAACTCTTTACGGCATTCCTTACAAAAATATGATCATTCTTCCTCACATCAGAAACAGAGTGGTGGGAAAAGGAGGGTTTTAATGTTTGAAAGTTTCATAGAATTAGTATGTATATAATCTTGTCTAATTACTATAAAAAAACCTATAAGAGATTCTCTTATAGGATAAGATTCAACGTCTAATCCCATAAGAGTCTCCTATAAGATTTTAAAATCAATCACTAATATTTATATTTCCCCCTTTACAAATTTTAATAAAAGAAATAAAACAAAATAAATTAGTAATGAAATTAAGAATTTCGAAAAACTTGTTAAACGTTTTGCCATGGCTATATTTTTTTAAGTTAATTTGCTTTTTTATATTTAAAAAAAGAAAAATGTCAATATTTCTATTGAAATAAATACCATTTATGATATAAACGAAACTTAAACAAATCAAACAAAACGATGAAAACAAAAATAACAAAAAATGATTGGATTCAAATCGTTTTGAATCTAATTGCGTTCGCTGTATTATTTACAGCACCAACAGGAAGAGGATCTTTTTGGGGGTTTACTTCATTCTTTGTCCTATCTGGTATTATTCTTTTAGAAATATCATTTCAAGAAGATAAAACTGCTATTTGGGTCTGGAGAACAAAAACTTTAACGTATCTTTTTTTTGTAATCAAATTCACATCAAATATAGGTCCGTTTAATTGGATATATGTGATAATGATTATCTTATCTATGTGTACATTATTGGTTTCCAAAAGAATCAAAAAGAGAGCAATCTCAATGTGGGGAACTAATATTGCCTACATCATTGGTGGTGTAATGTACATACTTGCAGTATTTGGTAAGCCAGATGATTATGGTCTACACCATATACTATTCTGGTTTGTAAACTGGATATCTTATGGAATTCTTATTTACGAAATTCTGAAAGAAAAAAAGGAAAGAGTTAACTTAATTATTCCTATATATGCATTCATCTTCTGTCTTGTATATATAGCAATAATCTATTTCGCATGATTAGTTCTTTGGTTTTCCATGGGGTTGATAATGCTTTATATTTGTCAATCCCATAGGAAACCCTGTTGGGATTTTTTTATGTGAAAAATTAATAATCTAGTATGGTGATCGATATCGGACTTGAACCGATGACCTCTGCAATGTCAATGCAGCGCTCTCGCCAACTGAGCTAATCGACCATATTTGTGTAGTAATAGAATGTATTATTGTTACTATAAATCTCATTTATAGCCAATATGTATTTGATGAGAGAAAAGACTATTGCTTTTACAGGGTGATGATCGTGAGGTCATATTTTGCCTATAGTTTCACTAATCGAATACGCTCAACAGGATACTAATACTCACAATAAAAGCAAGAACTATTACTGGTTTTGAGAAGCTTGATCACTTGAAGAAAAACATGCAAAGAAGATGGAAGGAGTGATTTTTATTCCAGTTCTTTCATGAAAAGTTAGAAGATATTGGACGTTGAAGTCCACATTTCAAAATATTACTGATCAATTTAAAGTGCTTGCATGAATATTTCAATCGATTTGGTATTTAAAGAAGTATGGTATTGCTAAGTTGTTTTGTAAGTGATGATATGTTGCTTTACCAGTT
>CALLUT010000091.1 GCA_938010495.1 Candidatus Absconditabacterales bacterium | reverse complement strand
AGTTTCTTCTGATGTAGTATCACCATCTTTGTCTGCAATTGCTTGTAATACTCTTGCAAATGAAGATGCAGGGTGATTCAACATGTAAAGGAATTTCCCAATAAGTTCTTCTTTTGAAGGAAGAGCAGCAAGTTCTGAAACATATGATTTATCTTGCCAGATAGCATCATACCATCAACCAACATAATCAATTGTAAACTCAAGCTTTTCTTTCTTCCATGCTTTAGCATGTTTGTAAATCACTTTCAATGGTGCGTGAGCATCATCTTCATTGTGACTATGCAAAACAGCAATTGCTCATGGTGCTTGATCAAGCGTAAATCCATCATACTTTCATTCAACACCCTTTAGAAATACTCTTTTCTTAACAACTACTAGTTCTCACTGAGACTCAGCAAGATCCATTCTTAGTTCATTAACAGCATTCACAGGGATTCATTCAACAGAAAGAATAACTGAATTTTGTGCTCATTCAACATTAGACAAATACTTTTTTGCTAATTCCTTTTTTTGTGCTTTTAGTAAAGGCATGTAACACATGTCATCATTAAATAAAAAAAGACGCTTCGAAGCGGCCAGTAAATGTAGAGTTTATCTACGTTATATGGGCACCTCGGCAGGGCTTATGCGCCTGCTGTCTTTGGTTAGTGGATAATATATACCTAAATCAGCTTATAATGCAAGTCGAAATAGCTATACAAAGCATAGTTATGAAAAACATACTCTTTATTTTAGACTATTATCTTCCACATCAGTGATGAGCTGAGAAACTTTTTTCACAACTTATCAATCGTCTATTAGAAGAATGAAATACAGTTACAGTACTTACAACAAAACATAAAAAAACACTCCCTACTAAAGAAACCACATGAAATCTAACCATAATAAGAAAATGATCTACAAGAGGTTCTTTGCTTTTTTGGTGAGTAATCATGTGATTACAATATTGTAAAAATAAAGACCTTATACACACTACAAGTTATGCTTGAGCATTTCCTACATGGATAATTAGCAAGCTCTATAAAATACCAGTCGTCATAACAATTCATGAACTTTTTTGAGATATGCGAAAAGACATATCACCTTCACGATGATGAATATATCAATTGTATGAAAAACTTATGGTTTCACTTTCTTATACATCAATCGTAACTGTATCCCAGTATACCAAGGATTGTTTATCACAACGATATAATATCAACGAAAATGTTACTATAATATATAATTGAATTGACGCTCTATTTTACAAACAACATACACACACTATAAATAAGGTCGCAATCAAAGCTTTCTACTTTTGACATTGTTGATATTCAAAATGAATAGATACATATGTTAATGCTCTTCCTGTAATTTATAATAATTTTCCTCAAACCACTTTTATATTTAATCTACTCCCATCAAATAATACTACTTTTATTAAAGAAAAACTCAAATATCTTGCGAAAACCATACCCATAAAAATATATAATTGAGTCACACAGGAAGAACTAATAACATTAATACAAGAATCATCATTTGTTGTAGTACCTTCTCGCAGTGAATGATTTTGATTAGCTGCTTGAGAAGTGTGTGCTTTATGAGTTCCACTCATCACTACAAATAACTGATCTCTTCCAGAAGTGGTTTCATGAAAGTATGTATTATTGGATTGAGAAAGCAGCAAGGATTATATTAATGCGCGGAATAATATCCTTAGGCAAAATAAATCAGCTAATTCAATCAAGAACTTTAATCGAGAAGAGTGTCACAAACAATATAGTAAAATACGAAACAAGTCAATAATACAATAATTACTAAACTGTCAAATACTAAAACAATATACAAAAATAAGTCAATCTATTATGATCATAAGATGTATGTATTTTGGTTTATTTGTAAATCCCTCCTATACTACTCATAGTGTATTTTTTATACCTATTCGTAGTACGATGCAAATTAGAACACGTATTAAACAGTTATTTTCTAACAAGAACTATCAGGGAAGAATTAATCCTGTAGGCCTTATAGTAATTTTCATAATTGCTTCTCTTATTTGGGCTCTTCCGTGAAATGATAATATTTCTCAAACTCATATCTGAGAGTCTGTTCATGCTATGACTTGTAATGCTATTCTTACATTAGAAGGGGTTACTAATGAGGTAAATGGTGATGATGGTTCTATTTCTGTCACTCTTCCGGCTTCTGCTATCAACGAAATTTATTATCTTACAACTAGCTCATGAACTCCGTTAGCTAATAATACCAATGGTTTCTTTTCAGGGCTTTCCGATTGAGATTATCTTGTTTATGCTACTTATTCTGTAGATACTGGATGAGGTACCGCTCTCAATTGTGGACAAACCAATACTGTTTCTGCTACCATTCAAGCTGCCAATAATTGAGCCACTTGTAATGCTATCCTTACATTAGAAGGTGTTACTAATGAGGTAAATGGTGATGATGGTTCTATTTCTGTTACTCTTCCGGCTTCTGCTATCAACGAAATTTATTATCTTACAACTAGCTCATGAACTCCGTTAGCTAATAATACCAATGGATTCTTTTCAGGGCTTTCCGATTGAAATTATCTTGTCTACGCTACTTATTCTGTGGATACTGGATGAGGTACCGCTCTTAATTGTGGACAAACCAATACTGTTTCTGCTACCATTCAAGAGACTTCTACCTCTTCTCCTACTTGTTGAGCAATAACTCTTGACCAAATAACTAATGACTCAAGTGGTAGTTGAGCTAGTGGTAACGGTTTCATTTCTGTTGTCTTAGGTGGTACTAGCGTTTCTCCTCCTACGAGTAGTATTTCATATACAATCTCCGGATGAACTCTTACTAATCCTAGTTCCAACTCCAGTGGGAACTTCCCTGGGCTTGATGCTTGAACTTATAATATTGTAGCTTCCTACAATACCGCTTCTGGTAGTTGTACTACAAATTCAATATCGCAAACAATTCAAGATACTTATACTACACCTTCTTGTGATTCAAATAGTGTGGCTTCAATCTCAAGCACCAACGAAACTTCTTGTAATGCTAATAACTGAACTGTGACTGCTTCTTATGCTTGATCGGGTTCTCCTAATTCATATGACCTAATAATGGGTTCTACTGTTGTCCAATCTAATAGTACTTGATATTTTTCTAATCTTGTTCCTGGAACTTATAGAGTAGATATTAATTATACTAGTTCTACCTCAGCATCCTGTAATGTTGTTTCTAATTATATTACAGTTTCTGCTGCTACTTGTTCGTCTTGTGGAAGTAGTACAGCTTCAATCTCAAGCACCAACGAAACTTCTTGTAATGCAAATAACTGAACTGTATCAGGTACATATAATTGAGACGGAACTCCAATATCATATGAGTTACTTTTAGGAAACTCAGTTATTGATTCAATTACAACCAATTCAAATAGTGTACAATTTACTGGGGTTTCTCCTGGTACTTATAGAGTTAACATCAACTATACTAGTTCTTCTTCTGCGACGTGTAGTGTAGACTCGACTAATATTACAGTATCTGCTGCTACCTGCGCATCTTGTGATTCAAATGCAAATCTAGACATAGATATCAATAATCATGAAACAACTTGTAACAGCAATAATGGATCATTTACTGCTTCATTACAAAATCAGTATAACAGTCCTGTAACATATACTTTACTACAATGAAATACAACGCTTTCTACAAATACTTCTTGAGACTTTTCAGACCTTTCACCTTGAACATATTATGTATCAGCAAGTTATCAATGAGTCAATCAGACATGTACCGAAATAAGTACTATGGTGACTATAAATGCAGCTACTTGTTGAACAATATGTGATAATGCTAGCTATACTATTTCTAAAAACAACGAACAATTATGTAACGCAAATGACTGAATGATAAGTATGGATATAAATCTATCACAAGATCCAACAATGTATAACTTGATTGAAAATTGACTTGTTGTTTCTACAAGTCTCAATTGAAACTTTAGTAGTCTAAATCCATGAACATATAGAGTGCAAGCGGTATATTCTAATTGTAATGTAGTAACTGATGCTATTGCTATTCATGCTGCACAATGTACATGATGATGATGTGATACAAATGCAACTGTTACAGCAAATATTTCTAATGAAACTACATGTAATGCTGATAACTGATCTCTTCAATGATCATTCACTGGTACATGAACTCCATCACAATACACATTAATTCAATGAAATAGTATAATTAGCGCAAATAATACGTGAGTATTTACACCTCTGCAACCAGGGAATTATAGAATAGAAGTAACATACATAATGCCAGACACAACAATATGCCAAGAAACATCTAGTACGCTAAATATTTCGTCAGCAACATGTTCTGTTGCAGGATGTTGAGCAGCAAGCAGTAACGAATACTCATTTGCAAATGATATTATTCAAAGTGATCAGTGTACTACTTGAGTAGCGTGAAACGTTTGAAGAAATTTAGATGACTGGGAATGGCAATGTGTGTGAAATAGCACAGTAACATGTCAGGCAGATATTAGAGATAGAGATTGAGACTGAGTGCTTGATCCAGACGATCAATGTATCGATGTGTATTGATACGAAGATGAACAATGATGTCCAAGAACTACTACTGTGAGAAGAAGATCATGAAGATGATGAAGTATCTCTCCTTGAGTATGTGGAAACTGAACAAGAGAACGAAATGAAGCATGTGATGATTGAAACCATACTGACTTTGACTGATGTAATGCGGTATGTGAAGTTGAAAAACAATATGATGAACATAAACCAATTGCTAATCCAACAGAAATGATTGTTCAAAAAATCAAAAATAGTATCATAAGCATTCAGGCTGCTTGTGAGTATGATGATGTAGACTATAATAGTAAATTGAATCGTTTCACCGACATATCATGGGAAGATCGCTACGATCCAAGTTATATTCTGACACTCTTCTGTATAACAAAATGATATAAAGATAAATTTCAACGTACTCAACCAACTTGAATTTGAGAATCAATCAAAATGGTAACTAAAGTGCATGCTATTTGAACAAATATGTCATTCAATGAACGTGGACTTACTCCTTGAGTTATGCCTTATACAGATATGACATGATCTAAGTGGTATGCTCCTTATGTTTCATACTGACACAACAGAGGAATCCTACAATGAATTACTGATTCACATGTAAATCCAAGAGCACTAAAAGCATTAACTCCTATTTCACCAGCACAACTTGATATGCTTATTAGTAATGCTTGATGAAGTTTAACTCCTCTTGCGCAACCAACTGTTGATACAGACGACCTCTTTGACTTCTTAAGCTTTATTACTCCGGCACCAGCACACTGATCTGCTAATGGGAAATATGTAACTAGACAACAAGCTGCAGAGATTGTTGTAAGTGCATTTCCAGATAGATTCAAAAACTATAAATATCTCGTTTGAAACAATCTTCAATTCTATCAAATACTTATTTGAAAAATTCAAAATAAATCATGACCTGATCAAGTTGCATTTGTTAGAAAAACAATACAAGATTTAGAATGAGCTAACCGAGAACTTATGTGACAAGAACTAGAAATTGATGTAAGAGTAATTCTTGATTTCCTTAAAGAAATAGTAGGCGATCTATAATGAAATTTCCTTTTCTTCAAAAGACACATGAATCGAAAGAAAACCTCCCTGATGATGGACAATTTATCAGGAAGGTTTTTCAAATGGAAGAGAAAAGAAAGCCAAGCCGATATATTAAAAATCATACAAAAGAATTAAATAAAATAGATAACCTTCCACAAGACTATACTTGGGGTTCATTACAAAAATATCTCTTATCCAACAATAAAGATGATCTTATAAATGCATTTAAAAACAATGCAGCTGCTAATATTAATAAATACTATTGAATACAACTTGTAATATGGCTTTTTCTAAACTCAAACGAACATATAATTAATCAAAAATTCTTAAAGAATGATTGTGGTAAAGTTATAGAAAAAGAAACTCCATTGAATTCTACTACACTTAATAAGGCTTATACACAATCTTTTTTTGATGATAATGTTAAGATAAAAGATGACGTATTAGTAAATACATATCTACTGATTAAAAATCGAAAATCGTATAAGAAAAAAATAGATTTTAACGCTCTTCTCAAAAAATATTATAAAGGAGATAATAGCGATAAACTTAAAGTAAATAATTATGACATTTCCTTTTTTGAAAGTCTTGCAGAGTTACGTGAGCGAGAAAAAGAAAATACAGAAAAAGATCTAAGTAGAAATTTTGACCTACATATTGATTGAATAGTTTGATTCATTATGACTCATAAATGAATACCTATTTATGAATTTTCTCTATGAACAGACAATCAATGAAGAATGCTTATTGAACAATTACAAAAAAAATTCTACATACCTTATAATCAAGATTGAACAGCCCCGATTGACAAAAATTGAGAAGACATTCAGGCAGATGATCCAAACAGAAGTAAGAAGATAATGAGAAAACTTGAAAGATGATGAAATAAGATATATTGAGACAAGTTATGTGTTGAGATAACAAGAAATTATGCTCAAGAACTATGAATTAAATACTATTGAATTCAATCTGCAGAAAACAATGAATACACTAACCCTGTCATAAAGTCTACACCCAAAATATCTATGGAATGAGCAGAAAAAATATATGACCTTTTTGCACAAGAAAATTGATTTAAATTTGATGAATTATCTGGAAACTACTTCAAAGAAACACAATTTCCACAACAAAAAAATAGTGACATACAGTCACTATTCTCTCGTCTTAAAAAGTATTTTTCCTAATTAGATATTGTCATATTTTTCCATAAGCATTTCTGCATCAACTTTATTCAGCAATTCTTGTACTACTCATACGATAATAATTACTCAAGCCCCTTGTACTACAACAGGTATTGATCATACAGATTGCGCAGCTTGTTGGATGAATGGAATTTTTCAAAGTAAGTATGTATAGATACCAATTAATCATAGTCCAGTACCACCCCAGAAACAAAGATGCATAAGTATTTTATTTAGATAGTTAGCAGTTTCTTCTCAAGGTCTAATACCAGGAATAAATCCTCATCTTTTTTGAATAGTATCAGCAATTTTTTCTGGATTGAATGTAATCATCGCATAGAAGAATGTGAAGAGAACAATCAGTATAAAGTAAGCTATAATAACCCATCGACTTGGATCTTGTGTATAGATGTTTAAGTTTCATTCTATCCATTGTGCAATAGCTTGCATTGAAGGATTTTGGCTACCCATGTTTATCACGATTTGTGAAATAAGGTATGGGAATGTAACGAATGCAATAGCAAAGATAATTGGAATCATCCCTACTGGGTTTAGAGGTATAGGTAAACTAGCTGTTTCCTGAACCTGTCACTGTCTCGCATAAATCACAGGGATATCTTTTCTTGTCTTAATAAGCAATATGGAAAGTAATATCAATCAAAGAACAATAACAAGCATAAAAATAACAATTCAAAGAAGATCTCATCCTGATGAACCAATATATGTATATACTTGTGATGTTATTCAAGCAACAATAGAAGCGAAAATCAGAATAGAAATACCGTTAGTGATACCTTTTTCAGTTATAAGTTCTCATAACCAAAGCATCATAATACTTCATACTGATAACGCAAATGCAGTAAGTAAGATAGTTACAATATCAGTAGCAATAACACTTCCTCAAAGTAAGTAATTAATGAAGTACACCATTCAAATAGATTGCATGAATGCTAGTGGGAATGTTAACCATCTTGTATATTGTTGTATTTTTTGATTTCATTGTTCTCATTGTTCTTGAAGCTCTTCAAGGTGAGGAACCACAGCTTGTAACAATTGCATAATAATCGAAGCATTAATATATGGAATCAATCATACAGCAATAATAGAAAAACTTTCTAATGTACCTCAAAGAAGCATAGCAAAATACTCTAATCATCCTCATGATTGGAGCGTACTAGAAATTAATTGTCCAACGTCTACGAATGGTACAGGAATAAACACAAGAAATCTGTAAACAACAAGAATAGCGATTGTGTATAACATCTTTTTTCTTACTGATTTGTTAGTGATCATATCACTAATATAGCTTATGAATTGTTCCATGATAGAATGGTTGGGAGTAATAAATGAATATAATTAAGCAATTGATCCTCCTGCTTTTTCTATGGCTGCTCTAGCTCATGCAGAGAAAAGTTCAATTCCTTCAAATGAAAGTTTCTTTTTAAGATCTTTTCCAAGTATTTTAACTGTTGATGATTCTTTTCCACAGTATCAATTTTCTGCAAGAACAGACATACTGATCGTAGCTCAAGTCTTGATTCTTTCATCAGATTCCAACATTGAAAGAGAAACCGGAGTTACATCTTTTAATAGTTTGTAATATCTTTTGAATCATCTTAACTTAGGAAGCCTCATATGTAGAGGAGTTTGACCTCACTCAAACCAATTAGGAACTCATCCACCTGCTCTAGATTTTTGACCTCAAAGTCATCTTCAAGCGTAGTTTCACTTTCTTGTTGAGTTACCTCTTCATTTTCTGAATGGTCTATCTTTAAGACCTCATGATCTACTTAGTTCATGTAACATCATAGTACTATATTGGAGTAATCATAAATAAATTATTTAGTTTCTTCTTTTTTTGCTGGAGCTTCTTTTGTTGGAGCCTTTTTAGCAGCAGGTTTTTTATCTTTTGTTTCTTCTTTCTTTTCATCCTTTTTAGCTTCTACTTTTCTTTTTGGTGACTTACCGTTTTTAAAAGTACTCAAAGCTTGTACAGTAGCAATAGCGTTATTTAGTTTATTGTTTGTTCACATAATTTTCGAAAGAATATTATTGTATCAAGCAAGCTCTAACACCATTCTCACAGAAGATCAAGCTTTCAATCAAGTACCAGGAGCAGCAGGAATTAGTTTTACAACCGCAGACTTGAATTTGGTTACTTGTTCATAAGGAACACTAGAAGATTCTGTAATAGGCGCTACTACAACCTTCTTATATGCTTCACGAGTAGCTTTATTAACAGCGATTGATACATCTCATCATTTCGCTACACCTACACCGATTTTTCCCTTTCTATTTCAAATAAGAACAATCGCTCTGAAAGACAATTGTCTTCATCACGTAGTAACTCTTGTTACTCTTCTAACCTCTAGAAGAACTTCATCGAATTCCTTCTTTGGTTTTTGTCCTCTTTTGTTGTTTCTTCCTCCTCTAGCCATTTAACTGTGCTATAAAAATAATAAATGAATATATTATGTAATTAGAATTGTAATCATCATGATCTAGCTCCTTCAGCAAGTTGTTTAACTCTACCATGGTATAAGAAACCGTTTCTATCAAACACTACATTTTCGCAACCAGCCTTAACTGATGCTTTCGCTAGTGCTTCACCAACAGCAAATGCTTTTTCTGATTTAGTACCTTTAGATTTAGCATCATTAGCCACAGCTACTACAACTCA
>CALLUT010000090.1 GCA_938010495.1 Candidatus Absconditabacterales bacterium | reverse complement strand
GATGAGGATGATGATGAGGATGATGAGATTCAAGTTGATGAGATTCGAGTTGATGAGATTCGAGTTGATGAGATTCGAGTTGATGAGATTCGAGTTGATGAGATTCGAGTTGATGAGATTCGAGCTGATGAGATTCAAGTTGATGAGATTCAAGCTGATGAGATTCAAGCTGATGAGATTCGAGTTGATGAACTGGAGATTGATGATGAGTGTTGCCACCAATTGATTGATGAGGTGATGATAACCCACTTATTGAAGTAGAAACCTGTACTCAATGTCCATGTCCTGAAGCAGATTATGGTTCGAAAATTTGGAAATGAGATCGTATTAGAGCTTTATTATTAGATGAATCTTGAGAAATTATCTATAGATATACCAAACCAGAAATAATCCAAGTAGATATTCCTGATGAAATGGTTTGAGGTTAAAGAGTAATATTGTATTGACATCGATAATATTTATTTTATAATAAATTCATTTAGAAATCACGAAAATGTATGTGAAGAGGCGTTGATCAAATAACTAGTATAATTCAAGATCATTGATTTAGCAACTCTATAGTTAAATCAAAGCTAAATCCTTCCCATGATAACTATATACAGTTCGAACAAGATGTTATATGGTGTAAAGAACAAATAAGCAATATCATAAGTGAAAATGAAAAGTTAAAAGAAAAATTTTCTATAAGAGAAATTGCTAATTATTTGTATTCAACATTAAATATTGGGTATGACTGAATTGCTTTTGTTTTTTATGCATCATGATTTGATCAATTTGCTGATAGATACTTTGATCTTCATGTTGCATCTCTTGAGGATAATATTGATCGTTTTAATTTTTATTGCAAACTCAATAAACAATTTCCCCATGATAAAGCAATGCAAATTTTTTGTTTGGAATGAATGCTTGAGTACTATGATGAAGAGGATTTAGAAACTTATTGATTTATCAATTATAATTTATGATTGAATTACAGTGAAATATGAGAATTTGTTAAAGCACATAAACACTTAAATATCTCTCTTGATCATATTGACCATATGTTTTGTGATGACTATCATGAAGAACCTCAAATTAGTACATGAATTACTTATGCAAACGTCTTAATAGCTATGTATATAAATTGAGTTAATAATGATGAGAGAGGAGATTTTTATGCAGATGATTTTTGAGAAATTGAATGAGACTTTATAAATGAAGCACTTGAAGTTTTAGAAGATATGAAAATATATACTACGAAAAGACAATTTCTTGCGTTAATTGATTTCACCACATGAATAGCTCACTACGAAAAATGAAATGAAGATATTGCTTCGTATTATATTGCATTGAGTAGTCATCATAAACATGATCAAATTGTTCGTGCTTGCTTGTTTCTTGCATGAGAAAATTATGAGAAGTGATTTTATAATAAGGCTAGAGACTATCTTTTGCTTTTGAGTGAGAATACTGATTGAAACTTTGAAGAAACATGAAAGGACGCAGAACTTCTTGCTTATTATTTCTATTTAGCAAAATGCTTTGATAATCTCAATAATAAATGAAGTTCGTATTTCTATTACAAAAAATTTAACGATAAAATAGATAAAATCTCTGAAGAATGAAGCGTTATTCCATTTAGTACAGAAAATTTGATTGATTGTCGAAAAAGAAAAATCATATTATGATTCAAATTTTGAAATGAAACAAGTATTTTATCAAACATATCAATGACTTCTCCATTGAATATTGCTTAAGAATATACAAAATAGTTCAGTTGTTTAAACTATAATCATATAAATATGAAAGACGTATTACTTTTTTGAATTCAATGAGCTGGTAAGTGAACTCAAGCTCACGCTTTGATTGAGGCATTTCCATGATTATATTCATATTTTTCATCATGAGATATGTTTAGAGCCTTAACTTGAGCACCAAACGCAATTGGTGATTATGTGAAAGATATTATTGAAAGAGGTGATCTTATTAGTGATGAAGTAACATTAGCTTTGTTTGACGCATATATTCAAACAGTAATTGATGTAGAAAAAAAGATGCTCCTTGATTGATTTCCAAGAACTATTCCACAAATGGAAAAAATGATGAAATTATTTAAAGAATATAATAGGGAAGTAATTGGTATTCAATTTGTAATTCCTGATGAAGTAGTTATTGAAAGAATGAAAGAAAGATGAAGAAAAGATGATACAGATGAAGGTATCGCTCGTAGATTGGAAAGTTATTACGAACAAACTCAACCAACTATTGATTGGTTTGAAGAGAATGGGACACTTATAAAAATAGATGCAAATAGGTCTGTTGAAGAAATTGCTCAAGATGTAAAAAATGCTGTTTCCCTATAAATTTCATAATAAAATATACTCATGGAAAAAATTACTATAGCAATTGATTGATTTACATGAACAGGTAAATGAACTACTTCTAAGTGAGTAGCTAATAAATTATGATATACGTATTTAGATACGTGAGCTATGTATAGAGCTACAACTTTATATGCTATCCGTAATAACTTATTAGATGCTACAGATCAAGAAAAAGTGGCTATGCTAGAATGAATAACTATGAATTTTCAAATAAACCCACAAAATTGAAATCAAGATATGATTTTAAATTGAGAAAACGTAGAAAAAGAAATAAGGAATACATCATTGTGATTACAAATGAAACCAATAGTAACATGTATTCCTTTGAGAAAAAAAATGATTGAGATTCAAGCAGCATTTTGAAAACAATGATGAATAGTTTGAGATTGAAGAGATATTTGAACACATGTTTTTCCTGAAGCAGAATTAAAAATATTTCTTACATGTGATGTTGATGTTAGAGTAAAAAGAAGGGTCACACAATTAACTGAACAATGATTAGATGTTGATGAAGAAGCAATCCGTGCAGAAATTATAAAAAGAGATAGTACAGATTACATATCACCTGATGCAGTTAACAAAAAAGCAGATGATGCTATAGAAATAGATACAACAAACACGACTATACAAGAACAAATAAATCTTGTTGTTCAAATGGCTGAAGGAAAAATACAAAGCTTGTAAAGAGTTTTTTTTTCGATAGGGTTTTGATGTGTGTTCTAAAAGTTGATATGTCAATAATGATATTGTCACATCAAGATAACCTATTTCGTAGAACATGTAGTTTTACCATCTCTTTTTTTGAAATGAAAAAATTACTAAGTGTATGAATTATTTGATTAATGTTATTTTCATGAACTTCTGCTCTCGCTACTAACAATACTGATTTATTAGAAGAATTAGAAAAACTAGAAAAATCCGAGCAGTATCAAACTGCAAAAGAACTTAATGCAAAGCTAGAATTTGAATCTTTCACAACTTGTGAAGATATGAATGCCGTTTTGACGGACTTTTTAGAAGAAAATAAGGACTCATTTAATCAATATAACCGTCGTTATTTTTGAGGTGATGATGTTATGATCATGGAAGCAATGGAGGAATCAGTTTCTATGGATATGGCAACTACATCTACAACTACATCAGGAGCTCCTGCGCCGTTAGTAAAAACTTGAGGAGGTTCAGCCTCAAATGATGTTTCTACAACAAATCTTCAAGTTACATGAGTTGATGAACCAGACATTCTAAAGACTGATTGAGATTATTTATATTATTTTAGTCAACAAGAAAGGAAGGTATTTATTATAGAATCACCTCTTGATCGTTCATCTAGTTCAATAGATTTAAATAATGCTAATATTATTTCTACAATAAGTGTTCCAAAAAGCTTCAATAATATTCAACTATTTCTTAAAGGAACAAAACTTGTTATTTTGTGACAAAGACGAAGAGATGGACAATGGAGAACTGGAATTTTAGAAAGAAACCAAAGAGTAG
>CALLUT010000089.1 GCA_938010495.1 Candidatus Absconditabacterales bacterium | reverse complement strand
ATTCATAACGAATATGGACGTTTTTATAATATGAAATACTACGAATATTTTGTATGATACTTTCAGTAACAGAATCTATCGGGTATGGTAAATCATATATTGGGAAAAACTTTATATCAGCAACCTCTCATGGTTGTTTTTTTAATGGACTCCCATCATAAGCTCATTGAAACACTGCATACGCTCTCTTTTTCTTTCATTGTTGTCCTACAGTGCATTGCTTTTTTAATATATGCGCCTTGTATCATAACTCCTCTTCTAACTCTCTAAGAGCTGTTTCAAGTTCGTTCTCTCAAGGCTCCCTTCATCATCAAGGCAACGTCCAAAATGGTACATCATCTCTTTTTGTTAAAAGCACTTTTCAAGACTGATCTGTAAGACAGACTTTTGCTCAACTAATTATTGGATGGGATTTTGGCTTCGTAATTTTGTTATAGATTCAGTATGTAATTGATTTTGATGCATCTCTTGATCAAGAGAAGATAGTTCATCATAAACAAAAATCATAGATCTTTGCTCAAGCTGTAACGCTGTAAATCATTCATCATGATAGTCTTGTATTTATTTCTAGGAGTTTATATTCTCATTCCGATTCGATAAATTCAATATTATAGATTCAACATAGCAATCACTTCTTAATAATAGTATTACAGTGTTTTTCTAATTTTTCATTATAGACGATTTCTGAAGTAATGATTTTTGATCATTGCATTGCTAGTGCTTTTTTTGTTACTAACATAACCTCATCGTCTGAAACACATATATCAACACTCCAATGAATTCATTGAGTAAACGGTTGCACAAGCATTTCTTCTCCTCAATATTTAGTAATCAAATATGGGCGCAATTTTTCATACTCCCACAATCAAGCACATACATAATTATTTTTACTTCAAGATCCACTTCTTGGTTTTATATATAATTTTTGGTTTGGATTGAAAACCCAGTTCTCAAATGGATTTGTAAGTAATTCAGTATCTATTGTTGGTATATCATATTTGCTACATCGTTGTGCAGTTTTATATTTATCTTTAAAAAAAATAACTTTCTCAAAATCAATTATACACGTAAGATCATATCTTGTAACAAGATCTTTCCAGTCCTTCAATCAATGTTCAAATGTTGGAATCACGTGAGTAACATTTTCTTGAAGTATAATAGTCTCTATAACAGATAAATAATTTTCATCAGTACATGGTGGTATCTGATAAAATATATCTGCAAGAAATTTTGCAGGGACATTATCTATACAATCAACCGCAATAATTGTACAATCATCATAATGAGATGCACAGTATTGAACAAAATCAAATCATGCTTCTCATCAAGATTCTGGAACAAGGAGTACTTTTTTATCCATGTGTATTCATAATTATGTATAAATTTCTTTTCGTAAGACTTCTCACTTATATAATCTTTTAAGGAGGTGATAGACATATTTGTTTTTTGTTTTTGCTCGAATTGATTGGACTCATCTTCCTACAAGGTCTTCATGAACATTACCAACCATAAGTTTTCATAGTCATTTTTTCCTGTATTTTGGAACAACCATAAATGAAAATACTGCTGCAAATACTCATGA
Source organism: Candidatus Absconditabacterales bacterium (assembly GCA_938010495.1). The sequence continues at coordinate 7,793 of CALLUT010000089.1, read as the reverse complement.
TTGCTTGACACTCATAGTTCATATAATTTCTCAAGCATGTGATTGTACTATATAACTCAATCATCACTGTAGCTTAAAATCGTGTATTCTCTCTATAGTCTCATCAACGGTTTCTACTCACCTTTTAAGAAAATCATGATGTTCCAAAATAAATTGAGCGTTGAGAATATCTCATTTATTAAACGTAATCCCTGGAATAAATAATAAGGATGGTTGTACATGCCTTATATCTTTCGCTCATAGTGATAGCGCATATCATGAATAGTTTGGTGGATATGAATCGTCATTTTTTCAGAGATGTATTACGCCATTATTTGATCCTTTCTCAAATATTGTTCTCACTTCATCTCTAAAATATTCAGATGAATATCTTACAGGAATCTTCTTAAACGTCTCATAAGGAATTGTTGTTTTTTCTATAATCATGGTGCTTCCATGAATACAAAAAAAGTAGTATGAAAACTACTTAAAAAGTTATGAAAAATTATTATTTTTGGATTTTATATGACTATCCTATCTTAGCATCTTCGTAATATTCTTTATAGTGCACTCTACATTTCTTCAAAATAACTTCTACTTTTCAGATGTCTGCTAGTACTTTTTTATCAAGTTTTATTTTTAGACTAAAGAAATTGTCGTATTCAAATTGTTTAAATTTCTTTAAAATCATAGGCAACTTAAGTTCTCCTTCTCCCAAAGGAAGATGAATATGTCAGTGTTTATCTACATCTGAAAGATACACTACAGAAAGATATGGAATAAAGTTTGCCATCTTTCTAATAAACTGATTTTCCAAAACGTCTTCAGAAACATGTGCAATATCTAGTCATAAGTACATAGAATATTTTCTAATAATTTCTACCATGTTTTTGAAATAAAACTTTGGGATCAATCATAAGTATGTAGCGTCTTTTGGATTTATAATTGAAAATTTAATAGCTTTATTGTGTTTTTTGTACGCAGGAAGGTGATTTGTCAAAAATCTGTATGATTTAAGATTAAATATCTCAGGAGAATTTATAGTAATCACTTCTGCTTCAACAGCTTTAGCTAAATCAACAGCTTGATTCATTTCTTTGATATTTACTTTACTCGAAATTTGAATCACTTTTACAGGGATTTTGTATTTTTTTACAAGTTCTTCAACGTATTCTGTACTCCAAGCATCAAAATTTTTCCACATAGCAAGGTCGATTCAGTCATATCACTGTTCTTTCGCAAGTTGAAAAATTAGATCTAATCCATATCCAGACAATGAATCTGTACTTAAGAGAAAATCTGCTTTCTTAGCGGGTTTCTTAGCTTTTCTAGGCATACTATATTACTCTATTATGGTAAAGTTATATACCATAAGTATACTCACAATAGTATTTCTCGCAAATTTTAAGCAACAAGCTTATATCAGGTTGTTGACAATTTCACATCATATTGTTCAACGAGGAAATCTAATACTGTTGGTAAGTACCATCTAGGGTCTTGTTGATTTTTATACCACCGAGAATGTTGATCATAGACGGTAATATGTGTAAGGTTTTTCCAGTCTTGAAAAATTTGTGAGTATGTACAGTACACTGTTATTATTTCGCCTTTTTTGATACCCCAAAATGCTTTTGCTTTTTGAACAACTGTGCTTGCACCATGAAGTACTACTGCAGTTTCAGCATTTCTTTGAGAAGCAGTTGTTTGATTCATCAATGACCAAACAGTAGGAAATATAATAAGCGACTGCTCAACTTTTTTACTCTTAGCAGTCAGTGGATTTTTCTTAAGTAGTGCTTCAATATTGTTTGTTAGAAATAAGGGAACAGTATTTTTATATGTCGTAAATCGATGGTTTACAAATCGGTGCATCGTCTTTAAAGAATTTTTTGTGAGGAGTTTCTTAACTACAATTTGTACTGTTCATCATCATGAGTATCTACTTTTGATAAGTTCTTGAAAAGCTATGGACTCTCACAAACAAAGAGCTTCATTCCCATCCACTAAAACAAAATCCCCAGGCTTACAAGCCTTTTTATCTAGTGAAATTGAAACTACTTTATCCCCTCAGTATCGTTGATTAAACACATAGAAAAACATACTACGCTTTGAGAGTAAATCCTATTTTTTCATATACGTCAGCAACTTTAGGTTGTGTGATTTCGTTACAATATGCTGCATTTTTATCTAACATAGCAATAATTTCTTCATTAGTAATTTTTGCAAATTCTGCTTGGATTGGCTGCACAAAATCTCGAACTCTATCAGCAAGTTCTTGTTTTGCGTCTTTATATGAAAGTCATCATTGCAAATAACGTTCACGGAGTTTTGCGTCTTGATCTTCATTCAAGAAAAGTTTGTGAATTGCATAAACGTTATCTTCATCTGGGTTTTTTGGTTCTTCAATTCATATGGCAGCAGTTGGTATACGAGCTATCTTTTTTCTAATTGTTTTTTCATCATCGAGGATACCTATGAAATTGTTGTATGACTTAGACATCTTACGTCAATCAGTTCATGGAACAGTAGCAACATCTTCCCTCACCATAGGTTGTGGCACAACAAATGTGTCTCAATACAAATGATTAAATTTTTGAGCGATATCTCTGGCGTATTCAATATGTTGTTTTTGGTCTTTTCCTACTGGAACATAATGAGCATCATAAAGTATTACGTCTATAGCTTGTAATATTGGGTAACAAAATGTTCAAACTCAAACTTCTGAAGTTTTTCCTTTTGCGACAGCATCTTTATATGCATGCATACGCTCCATAAATCACATGTGTGTAAGACATTGAAATACCCATGTTAATTGAGCATGTCAAGGAATTGATGGCGGGTTGTAAATAAACAAATCATCATCATTAAACCCTTCTACTCTCATCATAGCCAAATATAACCTAGAAACACTTAATGTATTATCATGAAGTACTTTTCAATCTTGTAACGTCGTAAAAGAATGCATTGTTGCTAACATAAAAAAAACTTCAGCATCGGGATTTTCTTTTACTAAATCAAATAATGGTTTTACTGCACCAAAATAATTTCCTAGATGAAGTTGATCACTTGTCGGTTTGAGTCATGTTAATATTCTTTTCTTCATTGCTATTTCTTGTTAATAAAGATATCTGCTAACTACTATAGTAATAAATTTATATTCACAAATGTAAAGCTGAGATAGCTATAAAAAGCTTCTAATTTTGAAAGCAACATAATTTGCTCTATAATTATCACATTCTATTGAGTATTAGTACAGAGTTACTATAACTCTAGTATTATAAAACATCTTCATTTATTCTTAGTACTATCCCATGAAAAAATTATTCAATTCTTTAATTTTTAGTTTCATTTTTGTTGTAGCTATTTCTGCATTTGTGCCACTTACTACACAAGCACAATGAACTGATCAAACTGTTTCAAACTTGTGAGATGTTGTTGTGAGATTTTGTAACGAAAACTGACAATGAGAACCATGACAAATGAAAGATTTGTTTTTCGAAGCAGATACTTGAGAAGGATATGATTTATGTATGTATGTAAATAATAATTGACCTACAGATGTTGATGTAATATTGAATTTTGTTGACGGGACTATTACTGCAGATGATTGACAAAACAAAGCATGTCAACCTGAAGGAACAAAAACTAACTTCTGACAGCATGTAGATTATATTAGTGAAGTAATAACTGTGAAAGCTTGAACTACAACAGAGACACACTGAGAAGTAACATTTCCAGAATGATTCTCATGAATGAGTTACTGATGTGTAACAATGCAATTTGCTCCAGAAGAATGAGAAGAAAAAACTGAATCTATGTTTAACGTACTGTCTCGTAGATGATACTTCATCGATGTTCTTGTATGATGAGAAATAAATGTATGATTGGAAGTTAATGATCAAAATGATCTGCCTTTTGAGAATCTAACTACATCAAAAAAAGTAGGTATTTTTAAAGAAGATACGTGATTATATAAAGCAAGAATATCTGTAACAAATCCTTGAAATATTGCGCAAGAAGTTACTATCGTGCCAACTCTGCAATGACTATTTACTGAGCCTATGTCATGAAAAAATTTAATAGAAAAAACTATTGTTAATGATACTATCGTAACTCAATATCTTATGGATCGATGAACAAATCCAGCTGCAGTACCAATTACAAAGAAAGTATTACCAAATCAAACTATTCCATTTGAATTTGAATTAAATGAAGCGATTCCACTATGGAAATGACCTATTAGCGTTTCAACAGAAATCAAAAACAAACCAGTATTTGAATTTGTTGCTGCTGAAGTATGAGAAGACCTCATGAAAGAAAAAACACAAATGATTGAAACTTCATTCTTCGTAATGCCATGGTTGGTTGTTTGCATGCTTATTTGACTATTACTTCTATGAGTAGTAGCTACATGAAAGAAAGAAGAAGAAGTAGTTATAGAGAAAAAAACTGTAATCCCTGCAAAAAAGACTATCACAAGCGCTACTACAAAAGTAGCAAAAACAACAAGAAGAAAACCTGCTGCTAAAAAGACAACGACAAAGAAAACTCCTGCTAAAAAAACTACGACAAAGAAAACCCCAGCAAAAAAGACTACAACAAAAAAAACCACTACAAGAAAGACTACTCCTAAAAAAAGTTCTAAATAAGCAAATTATTACTTAAATAAAGAAACCTTAAACCCTTCAAAATGGAGGGTTTTTCTTATTTTATTCTATAATAGAATTTGACATTTCTTAATTTTTATATATAATTATTTTAGGTTTATTGTGAGATAAAAATACATGATTAAATCAAGTAACTACTATATCTCAATATCTATGCTACTTCTGGTAGTTATTGGATGCTTTTTTTGATGATCTCATGCCATGATGGCTCATGGGAATTGATGAAATGGTTGAGTTTGAGTTTCATTATGAATTTTAAATTGATATTCATGAACAATTGCGTTTATTGATACGTATTTTTCTAGTTGATGAATATTATATACAGCAAACACAGATCATGATATTGAAGTACGAGCAGATGAAACAAGTAATTATACATTATCATGAGATCTCACTTCTCCAACAACTGGGAATTGAAATTGAAACTATACAAATACTTCTTGAATTACTCTTCAGTGACCTGATTGATTAAAGACAATAACATGAGAATTTATAAATGATACATCAGAACTTGTTATACCTTCTAATTTAGAAATATATTTGGATACTACTCCACCAAGTTCTCCTATACTCTATTGACCATCAGCTTGATCATTTGCATGATGAGATTCAGTTCTTTTCGAATGGTCATCAAGTACTGACTCATCGTCCTGATTCAAAGAATATGAATTAGTAATGAGTTTGTCTCCTACCATGAGTTCACCACGATCATATACTACCACTCAAACTTCTTTACTGATCAACAAAGAATTATTACCAAGTTGAAACATATATCGATATGTAATTGCATGCGATAATGTATGAAATCAAAGTATATCTTTGCCATCGTATATTAGACAAAGTATATTTGGAGGATCAAATTGATATAGGCCTGAACCTTGAGCAAGCTCGATTCGTCCAAGTGATATTGATCTTCCAGAATGAGTTGTTATTTGAGACACGCTTTATGAACAAACATGAGAAGATGCTGAGACATGACTTACTTATGTATTTGCAGATGATAATGATGATAGCAAACAATCGATACTTGAAATTATCAAAGCAAACAATGAGTTTAATATAAGATATAACAAGGTAAGCTCATCTTTTCATAATGCAGCAGGAAATTGAGAAAATACTAACAATATAGTACAATCAGAAAATTATGATGGAAACTTACTTACTCTACCAATGTATTTAAGTAGGACATGAGCGAACGTAGATGAACTACAATATCATCTTTGATTAATATCAAAATATTTTCCAAATGAAGAAGTTAAGGTACAACTTAAAAAAATAATAGCAGCTCTATCTCCTCGACAAAAACTATCTATAACTATGATACTACTAGTGCTCTGTTATGACATAGAAACGTATAAAAAATGGTTAAAAAGCTTAAAATAACAAAAAAGTAAAAAAAGGTCTTGCCTTATTGACATTTCGTCATTATAATATAAATACATTTATTCTTTTAAGTAAAAACAAAAATGAAAAAAATTATTTTATGTTTACCAGCACTATGAGTTGCTATGGTATGAGTATTTCTTGCTTCTACTAACGGTAGTGCAGCATGTCTAGGTTGAGCAACTTCTTGTTCAGAAGATGTAACTGTTGAAGTTGAAGTAACAGCTGGTGATATTTGTATTGGTACAACTGGTGCATTTGACTTTGGTAGTTATACAGCAAGTGCAACAGCACAAACTGTAGCAGGTTCTTTTGTTGATGAACTTTGGGTAGAAGATCTAAACTGATGAGATGCTTGATACTATACTACTCTACAACTAAGTTGAGATTTAACTAGTGGAACAAACACTATTCCAACATCAGCTGTTTCTGTTAAGACACCTGCAACAGGTGCTGCTTGAGTAACAACTATGGCAGGTCTTGCTAATACAAGAGTTGTTGTTGATGCATGAATGGCTGCTTTCCAAACATTGGACTCTGCTAGAACATATATTAAGAGAGATACTGCTGCTAACTTCTGACATGTAGGTCAATACGGAGCACTTCCAGAACTACAAGTAGTTATACCAGCATATACTCCAGTAGGTGTATATTCAAGTACTTTAGTGTACACACTATATGAAAACTAAAATAATTTCTTAAAAGAAAATATTCTAAACGTTTAGAAAATAAAAAATCCCCTCTACCCAGGGGATTTTTTTATTAATCTATTTTATAAAGGGAAGTAATTTTTCTTTAATATCATCTATATCTTTTTGAATCTTTCCTTCAATAAAAAGTCTCAATATTGGTTCTGTATTTGATGGTCTCAAACAAAACCACCAGGTTAGTCCATCAACTCTTATTCAATCAGTAAAATCTTGATCAAATTCTTTAAACTCTTCTTTTATAGTTTCTAAGATAGAGTCTTTGTCATCTACAGTGTAATTTATCATTGGTTCTTTTAGCCAAGATGTATGTCAATCTATCATAGCTGAAAATGATTCAAATCATTGTAATGCTCTTATCACATGTGCAAAAGCCAGAAGAGGACTTTCAGCATATCCAGTTTCTGGAAATAACATATGTCAGCTTAGTTCTCATCAAAAAATTGCATTTTTTTCTTTCATCATGGTTTTAATAAACCTATATCATACTCTAGAAGCATAAGGTATTCATCAATACTTCTTGATTCACTCACGAGCAGAATTTGTACAAGTGATATCATGAATAACCGCTCATCATGGATTTTCTTCAAGCATTGATCAAGCAATCACAGCGATTAAACGATCAGAACCAATAAATGTACCTGATTCATCTACAAATCAAATTCTATCTCCATCTCCATCAAAAAGAATACCAAAATCAGCGTTGTGTTCTCTTACCCATTCTCATACTTGTTCATATGTAGATACAAGGCTAGTATCTGATAAATGAGCAGAAAATGTTCCATCCGCTTTTTCATTTAAATGAATTAAATTGATTGATGAGTTTTGTTCGAGAAGTTGTAAGAACGCATATTCATATCAAACACATGCTCATCATGAATAATCAACCACAACCGTATATTCATTTTCAATAGTATCAAATACTTCAGCAAGAACTTTAACATATGATTTTCGTTTTTGAGTTATTCTCTTATCAGGATTTATAAGTAAATCTTGAATAGTAGACAGTATACGAGTTCTATGCTCATCACTTCCTTCATATGGATATATTTCATAC
>CALLUT010000088.1 GCA_938010495.1 Candidatus Absconditabacterales bacterium | reverse complement strand
ATATCGTCACTTCGTTCTTTGCTCAAAGAAATATAATTTTTAATTTTTTTTCATAGTAGAGCATAAGAAAACCATAATATCATCGTTCCTACTATCGCTCAAAAAACTGTCAATCATAAAATGAGATCTGGTGAAATATCTTGAAGCTGTAATGTTCATATGGCAGTATATGTAATAGGTAACATCCAAGGAATAAATGTTGTAGTTGCTGCCATAAGTGAAAGTCGAACATATTCTATAAGAATATTTGTTGTTATCATAATAACACTAACAGTATAAAATTTAATAATAGGATATTATCCCTAAAAAGTGAGTTAATAAATTAAACAAAAGAAAATATAGTGTTATGGCTATGTTCTTTATTTCTGATAAATAGAATTATGTTTACTCACTTGTTCTGAAGATATAACAAAAATCTTCATGCAGAATTTTTTCCAGCTCGAGTATCCTATCTTTCAGTACATGTTTATGCCTTTTGGAAAGCACTATTTGCAGGAAGTCCTTTATGGTTTACTGCTACAAATCCATGATTTCCATTATGAGGACTTTATCCTAGTTCAAAACGAGATATACTTAAACAACTCCCATCTAAATATATTCCTGAGACAATTTTTCTTAAAGAAGAGGAGTTTAATCCAACTACAATTCAAAGCAAAATTTCTTCATCAAATATAGGCTTTCCACTGATTATTAAGCCTGATAATTGACTTAAAGGACTTGGAATTCAAGTTTTTCACTCACAAAGTGAACTTGATCAGTGACTAGATAATTATGTAAATAATAATAATAAACGATGATCTTGGTTAGTACAAAAGTTTATTGAGTATCCAGTTGAATTATGAGTATTCTATATTCGTACACCTAATGAAGAAAAATGAATAGTTACATGAATAGTAGAAAAAGAATTTTTAAAAATAGTATGAGATGGCTGAAGTATGTTTCACGAACTCGTTAGTAAGCATCCAAGAGCAAAATATCACACAGAATTACTACATACACAATTTAAAGATACTCGATCAGCTATCATTGCTAAATGAGAATCAGTTACTATTGTTGAAATAGGTACACATAGTAAGTGATCAACATTTATTGATAGTTCACACAAAATAACTCCGGAGCTAACAACAATATTTGACAAATTATCTCATCATATAGATGGTTTTTATTATGGTCGTTATGATGTTAGAATTAAAAGTATAGAATGACTCTTATCATGAGAATTTAAAATAATTGAAATAAACCCAACGTATGGTGAACCAACACGGATGTATGACCCATCATATAATTTTTTACAACAACAAAAAATTCTTCTATCACATCGATCACAGATGTATAAAGTTGCTATACAAAATCATGCAAATTGAATCTCATACGCAAGTATTAGTGAATGGAAAAAAAGCCGTAAATCATTTAAAGAAATTACTTAATATAGGCCTGTAGAAATTCTTTATAAAGATACTAACTCTAAAGTTTCATTAAAAATTATATTCCAAACCAACCATTGGGTTTATTTCTATTAGTTCTGGTGCAATTTTAGTTTTTATGGAGAGGAGTATTGATAACTTCTCAAGGAGTTCGTAAGTCAGCTCGTTTCTGGCTTTAAATGGTCATCAAAACGTATAACTTAATATATGTTTGGTTCCAAACGATCAATGAATGGTTTTTATACGTCATGTAACAAGAGCATCTTTTTGGTCCTTTAAAGATAGTCATAATTGAAACTTATTTTTTCAAACCTTCTTGGCATAGTTTACTCATATACTATTTGATATTTTTCATGATTCATCAATTCTCATATCATTAAGTAGTTCAAAATTTTTAATTTTTGGCAGAGGAAATCTCAAACGAGCCATACCATCTTTAGATCAATTATCATAGTCTGTAAACATATCGTATTGTACTCAATATTTTTGAGTTATATTAACAGTTCACTTTTGTCTAATTCTTTGATTTGCAGAACCAATTTCACTATTAAATCACGTTTGCAGTACTGCATATTTCAATTGAAACAACGGTTTTTTTTCTTCTGGAACTGTTGATAAGTTATTGCTATATCGATCATTTAGGAGATATAAGTATGGTATCTTATCAGTCGGATCAAGCGTATTGATATCTAGTGAAAAGGCTTGATCTACCTCTGGAGTATATGTTTGTTGTTTTTCCAAAATTCTCTCAGCATCTTTTATAGTACTGATAGTGCTTGTAATTGTTGGAGAATATTCAAATCAATCGTTCATGCCCATTCCTTGATTATAAGGAGAGGAGAGGTTTTTGGCAAAGAAATGAAGGGGTTACTCTTCTTCACTAATCAGTCAAAATCAAACTATATCATCACTTCATTGATTTGTAAGTAATGTAATTGTTGAAATATTTGATACATTAAGATCAATTTCAATCAATCATGTTTCACTTATTGAAACATTGTTGAGTATTCATTGAGATCTCCGCTGATAAAGAGATTCATTTACATATTTACCAAGAAGCATAAGTGTATCTCATCAACTTATTGAAATAGTATATTGTTTATTCTCTTCATAGATCATAAAATATTCATCATTTTTATCATGATTATTAGTATTTTCCAGTGGAAATTGTGGAATAATGTTTAGATGTGTGTATATTCATTTGTCTTCTTCATCACAATCAATTTTTAATTCGTTGTTTTCAAATTCCTTCAAAACGATAGTATACTCATACCAATCTCCAAAATCATCTTCAGGACTTCAC
>CALLUT010000087.1 GCA_938010495.1 Candidatus Absconditabacterales bacterium | reverse complement strand
AAAAATTATCTAATACCTCTCCACAACATGAATCTTTGATCATCATTAAATTCTTCGTGATCTATTCAGGCATAAAAATTATCTTTATTTAGATTAACTTTAGTAATTCTAGGTTGATCAATAATCTTATTATCATCAACCAAAGCCTGTAAATATTGTCTAATAGAATAATGATTTACTTCTCATCAAAATGCTTTGGGTCACATAGCGGATCAATCAGTATTTCATGCCCAAGATACTATAACATCTTGTGCAGTGTATAGTACAGATAAAGCATCTCTTGGGTATGGTTTTCCTCTCACCTTTACATCTGATGTTCAAGTTTTTAATGCAATATTATCTACGGGCAAGTTACGTAACCATTTTCGATTTTGTGGTAGTGCGCTTCTATTTGAAAGAATAGACCAAATCATATCACCTACTGTATCTGGAATTTCTTTTTCATAAATGGATCATGGATTGTTATAAAAAATATCTCATCACGGCTTTTTGATTGTATGTATTCAAGTAATTTTAGGATATGTAAATCAGGTTTTACTTAATTGAATATATGCTTGAGCTAGTTGTTCCAAAGTAGACTCATCTGCTCATAAAACCAATGGGTATGCATATTCTTTATCATTTTTAAGATCTTCAAATCATAGAGATTGTAAGTATGGAACAAGAACTTCTTTTCATCATAACGTATAAAATAGTCTTACAACAGGAAGATTTCTTGATCATGCCAATGCTGTCTCAATAGTTATTTTTCACCAAAATGACAAATCATGATTAGCTGGTCAATCTCAACGTAATGGCAAATCAACTATTGATCCTTTCTTAGTGATTGGGTAATGTTTAAATAAATAAGCATAAATAAAAGGTTTTATGGTAGAACCAGATTGTCTTATTGCTTGGATTACATCAACTTGTCAATCAATTTCATCATTAAAGTAATCTTCAGATCATACATAACTACGAATTTCTCAGCTTCTTGAATCGACATGAACAAGCGCTCTATTGTTTCATCACATTTTTTTAATTGCTGTTTTATAGTTTGATAATGAATCTTCTGCAGCAACTTGAGAATCATAGTCTAAACTAGTATGAATTGTAAATCATTGCTGTATAGCTTGTTGAAAAGTCCATCATGTCTCTCTAATTTCTGGCAAACCCATAAATTCGTTTTGAACGTAGAAAACAAAATGAGGGGCTTTGATCGGAAATCTTGCAGTAAATAAATCCAGTGTCTCTCATTCCAGAAATGCTGAAAACAATCATTGTTCGTCTATAAATCATTGATCATATAAACGACATAATACCCAATCTTTTCTTCAATGATTATACATATATTCTTTTTCTTCAAAAACAACTGACGCTCATTCGTTTATAGCAGTGATACATGAATCCACTGATTTTCAGAGCGTTGTATAAGTATTAAATTTTTCTCTTATAAGTGAATATACTTCTTTCATGTTTTCTCCATGAAGATACATAACCTCTCATCACTCCCAATGACCTAGTACTACAGATTGATTACGAGTTGGGTTATACAATGATGGAGCTTGTGGGAGTGAAGCCAATATTGAGCTTTGTAGCACTGTAAGTTCACTTGGGGAAGTTTGAAAATATTGTCTTGCAGCAGCATCTATTCAATATGCATGATTTCAATAAAATACCACATTTAAGTATGCTTCTAGAATCAATTTTTTTGCTTCATACTGAGCTCTTCTTGTATCAATATCGTACTCTTGCTCAAACAGCAACGTCCATCTGCTTGTTAATCTTCTTGCAAGAATAATCTCCTTAAATTTTCTAGATAGGGTTTTTTCATTTGTTAAATAAACATTTTTTATAATTTGCTGAGTAATAGTTGATCATCATTGAATTTGTCATCATCAATTATACCATGCCATGAAATTTGTATACGCTGCTCTTAGGATAGATGACCTATCAATTCATGTGTTCTTCCAAAATGATTCATCTTCAACAGATACTATTGCATCAATCATTGATGGAGATATTGAGTCATATTTTTCCCGTTTTCTATCTTCTTCGAAGAATCTAAAAAGTTCTACTCCGTTTTTATCAACAAGAATAGTAGATTGCGGAATCGAATATATCTGATCTGTATCTAAAAATCTATCAATAGAAAATTGAATTCATTGCCGTAAAAGCACTACGACACAGCACAATATTCATAGAAATAATAATTTTTTATCTTTCTTAAAATTCATAATAACTACTATATCAAAATACTACTCTACAACAATACCATTATAGTATCGTCATAATATATCTTCCATAAGAACTCATGCGTTAGCCAATGCTTCAGCTCAATCACCACTTAGTCATACTCAATGTCCTTCAAATAATCAACTTTCACACGTTATTGGATCAATTACAGATTGTAGCCAAGGAGTATCTTTCCATCACCACTTTTCTGATCAAGATCGAGTAAATCATCATGAACAATGGAAATATGGTAAAATAGGCAAAAGGTTATTGTAAGAAACAATTTTATGTTTCACCTCGTTTACAGCTTGAGACCATTTCGGTGCATATGCTTCTCGTCATGCTCAAATATAACGTTGAAACATGCGAGGATCATCAATTGCTGTATATCAAACACCATCAGGTATAGATGGATGGATATTCTCTCAAGCTGCATACCAAAGTGCATATTGTTTTGATAAAATAACTAACGTCTTGAGTTTTTCAGTATGTTGCAATTCACTTCATTCTCATATTCAAAGTAAATAATCATCGAAAGATATTGTATTAATCATTACCCATCATTCTTTTTCTCCTTGTTCTAAATGATTCCGTTTAGATTTAGTAAATGTCAGAGATCATTTAAATGTATTTAAAGGAAATCCTTCTTGATTCCTTTCATAATTTTCAATTGTGATTAATCAAGGACTAGTCATTCCAAACGTCTGAATATCATATGATTGTTGATCAATATATGCAGTTAGTGTACCATCATCTCAACGTACAACATCAACAATTGAAGGATTGGGAAACCTTTGTCAGTTTACAATTGCTAAACATGTTCACTCACAACGGAGTTCCCATCTATCATACTCTGAAGTCAACTCATATAGTAATACAGAAAGTGATTTTTCAGCTCTTGAACGAGCTTCATTTGTTCTAATAATACTTACTGATTTTTTTTGAGAAATTGTTTTTTCAAGCGTATTGTTATTACTTCGATTACGTTTTTTTTCTGTCAATTTTTTCTCTAATTGATCTGACCAGAGTATTCAATATTCCACAAAAGAAATATCGCTTCACTGTTTTATTCATAGTGTATATATACCACTTGATCAAATTCATTCATATGACGTATTCACAATAATTTTATTTCAAACTTTATGACATGACAAAGCTGTACTCGTCTCACCAAACAAGGTACATGAAACATTATTACTTTCGTTTCTACTATGAAACCAAACAACTCAACTATTTCCTTCTAGAACAAAAGGTTGTTCTCTTGTTCTAAACATAGAATCTGTAAGAATTTTTACTCAATGCATAGATAGCCACTCCATACGAGCCCTGACTTGTTTTCTTACTGATGGAATTTTTTCATATACATATTCTCATGGACATGCTGTTAGTTTTGTATCTTGGTGCCCTGCAATAACATCATGAGTAGAAACACTAATATATGGTTCTTGTGAAATAGCTGTGTAATAATTAGTTTTTTTACCTGGCCATATACCATAGTAATATCATAAGGTAACACTTAATTTCACTAAACTACGCATCATCGCTTTTGACGGTTCATCTTTGTCAAAATTTCACATTAAAGATATTCATAATGTAGAAGAGTTATTCCAATCTGAATGAGCTCATACAGCCCCCTGTCATCATTGTCTTCATTCAAATATTCTTCCAAATGGGTCTATCAAAAAATTATATCATATATCTCACCGTCATCTTGTTAACGTGTGAAATTCATGAAAATGATCCATTGCTTCATCAACAGATGCTAGTCAATCGTAGGTAAAAGAATCAGCAGTATGATGAATAATTATTTTTGTTTTTTGATTAACTGTTGTTATAGGTCGTCTGAGAGTATTGTTTCAGATTTTTTTGATAGTCTTATCAACAGCAATATCTTGAGGGTATCTGTTTACCATAAATGATGTCCTAGCCGCTTGACGCTCTTGATTTGCTTTTTTCTTTTCGAATTCTTCATTTTCTCATCATTCTTCTAACCATTTTTGATATGCTTCATTTCATCAATAACTTCATCAATTTCGCCATCAAATTGATTCTTTTGCTCATCGTTCATCACGAGTAATTAGATCAATTCATGGCAAATACCATTGTGCTGAAAATCAAAATCCAACTCAAGAAAATAGGAATATTATAATACATAGTATATTTTTCATAGCGATATTTTACTGAATGGTTGATTGTATTCAAATGTATAATCGATATAAAATGGATATATGTTTATGAATAAATACTGTAATGTTTAACCATCTCCAAATACATTCTCACTATTCTCTTCTGGAGTGAATATGAGCACCAAAGTGATATGTAAAAAAAGCAAAAGAATTATGAATGAATGCCTTAGCAATAACAGATTATAATTGATTGTATTGAGCAATCGAATTTTATAAGGCCTGTAAAGATGAAAACATCCATCCCATCATATGAGTCGAACTTCATTGTGTCCATGATATTACTATGAAATGACATAAATCTACATGATGAGGGACTATCGTCTTACTTGCAGAAAACAAAGAATGATATCAAGACTTACTAAAACTTGTTTCACATGCAAATATGGATTGATTTGATGGTACTCCAAGAATAGATTTTGAACTACTAAAAAAATATGGTTCTCATTTACTTTGTCTAGTATGATGAGTACGTTCACTTTTATGAAAACTAATTTTAGCAAATGAGCCTATTTCTAAACAAGAAGAAACTCTTTGATTATTAAAAAATGCATGTTGAGAAGATGCAGTATATCTTATGATTCATTCACACGATGAATCAAAATTTGAAGAAGTAAAAACTGTTAATAAAAGCATATATTCGTTAGCTTGATATCCTTTTCTAATAACACAAGATGTTCACTACATAACTCCTGAAGATCAAAAGCCATATGAAGTTGCTCTATCGATAAAAGATGGAAAACGTGTTTATGACGAAGATAGAAGAATTGTAAAAATACCATTACATCTTTCTTCAGAAGATGAAGTATTAGGTACAATGAAGTGAAATTGATATGATCAAGAATTTATATCAAATTGTTTGTCAACCATTGATACAGTAATAGAACGTTGCCAATGCGAAATCAGTCTAAACCAACTACTCTTTCCAAAATATGAAGCCCCAGATGAAATTAGAAAACTGTATGAAGCAAATAAGAATTGATTGATAGTTTAATATAGTAATCAATCTTTTGTTCATTGAATAACTGATTTTCGAAGAGAAATTCTATTTTTTCATCAACCTCGAATAAGAATTGCTGTAAGGAATCAAACTGTTTGAATCCACAATCATAATCAAAAATATTGTGTTTTTTCAAAAAATGTAGCTGTTTTTTTAACAAAGAGAATTCTATTTCTTGATCTATAATATGCTACTGTAGTGTTTCACATAAAACGCTTATCCAACTGTCAAAGTCTCGTTTCCATATGATTAATTTCAATATTATTGATCACTATGACCGGATAACCTGCTAAATATAAGCGATAAGTAAAATCTATGTCTTCGTAAGAATGAGCAAACTCTTCGTCAAAATCAAATGATTGCATCAACGCTGTGGGTCATAAGAGAGAATTAGCTCACATCATCTTCACTTCCTGTCGTTGTTCTCATCACATTTTATTGTAAAGATATTTTGGAAAAAAATATCTAAATCATGTAATTCATTGAGATTGAACATTTTGGGTTTTTCTCAACATTACCGTTGGTGAGACAATAACATCACGATGAAGATCATGATGTAAACGACTTTGTCGGTAAAGCATCTTTTCCAAAAAATCTTCTTTGAAAAGATTATCTCCATCGATGAAAAATGATAAATCACTCTTGGCATGAGAAAGGAGAAATTTTCTATCATATCAATGAGCTTTTCATGGTTTATGATCGCTATTTAAATGTGAAAGAATAGTAACCAAAGATAAAAAGTCTTCACCTATCATTCTTTGAATGTAATAGATGAATAACTCTTGTTCTTCTTTTGTGATTGGTTTATAAATCAGAATCAGAATTCTATCAGGCAGGGTTGTTTGTCTCTCAAGACTATCCAACAATGGTTGGATTTTTGAAAAGTGTCAGTCGCAAGCAGTAAGTATATCTAGTGTCATTACTTATTTTATAGGAGTTTTGATAAACATTTCAATACTATAAAATTCTCAACTCCGATCATTTTCATTCAAAAAAATGTAATCATATTATTTCTATGCTAAATCACTTTCATTTTCAAAATTACCTTCTGGGTCATAATGCCCTCAATACATTAGGTCTTGATCTAATGGCATATGTCTTAAATCATCTTTTGTTTCATTGATGACAACTTGTTGTTCCATTGCTTTTGCTTCATTACTTAATTCTTCTGAAATTTCATACATTCAATTTCCTTCTACTTTCAATGATTCTTCAGCTTCCTGAGTTTCTTGATCTTTTTCATAGTTGTCTTGAAATAGTTCGATTCACATAATTAGAGATTATAAGCAAATAAATTCAATTTTAGGTGGTGTTTAAGAGGGTTCTTGTTCTAAGGATTGGGGAGATTGTTCTGGTCATTCAGGTTCTGTGGATCACTGAGGTGGTTCTTCTTCTTCAGCCAAAATACCAAGTCTAGCTGTGATTTCTGCATCGACAAATTCTTTTTTACGTCAATATTTCTTTTCTGAGTATTGTTTTAATATTTCTCAAACTCTTTCGTTTTTATAGTCTTGAGTAAAGATAGAATTTAAACTAAATACTCTCGATGTTGTGTTATTAATATTAAGTTTCAGGTAAGCTTTATAGTTAGCAATTCATAAAATATCTTGAGCTCATAAAACTGGAGCATATTCTTTTTCAAGAAACTCAGCATCTGGAGCACCCACCTTAAATGATTGCATGGTTCATACATTACCAAATACAGCATCTTTTACTTTTCATTCTTTTCATCACTCTCATCATCAATCTAGCTGCGCAATAAACTGATGAGCCATTACTAGGCAAAGTTTATACTTTCTGGCTTCAGAAAGGATATCTGCAAACGTATCAGTTACAAAATTTTGAAATTCATCTACGTAAAGATAGAAGAATGCACGATCTTTTTCATCAATATCTGCTCTACCCATGGCAGCATTATAAATTTTTGATACAATAATCATTCATAGTAATTTAGCATTTAATTCTCATATCTTTCATTTACTCAAATTAATCAAAAGAATTTTACCAGAATCCATAACTTCTCTAAAATCAAATGCTGATTCAGTTTGACCAATAATATTTCTAATCAATGAATTAGTAATAAATGATACAAATTTTGAAGTAAAGTATGGAATAATTTCTTGTTTCTCACGGTCCCCCATAGCATTATATGTCTTATCCCAGAAATTTCTTACCACAGGATTTTTCACTTTTGCTGTTTTATATTCTCTAAATCATTCATCAGTAAACAGCCTAGGCACATCAATCAATGTTGCTTTATCTTCAAGGTCTTCTAAAAGTGTTAGACTTCAGTACTTAAAGTATTCTTGAATACGTGGACCAAAAATTTCAGGACCGAACATTTTAATAAATATTTCTACAGCATCGTTTACTACTCTATCAGCTTCTGAAAAATCTTTAATTTGATAGAGGTTTAGTCACATAGGACGATCTTCGTTTCAAGCATCAAAGTAAACAATATCTTTTGCTCTATGCTTAGGAATATAATCTAAAATTCATTCTACTAAATCTCCATGAGGATCAATAACACATACTCATGCTCATGCCCAAATATCCTGTCTAGCTAGCATAGCAATATACACCGATTTTCACGTACCAGATTTCCCAATCACATAGTGGTGTCTTGTTCTATCTTTCTTTTTCATATATACTGGAGAGTATTTATTTCTATATGCATTGATTCATAACAACACTCAATCTTTATATACTTGGAATCATGGAAGCTTTTTAACAGACTTACGTATAACAAATGTTTTACCCTCTTCTTCAATAACCGATTCTCACTCTTTTGGCTCATATCATGCTTTTACTTCTTCTTTGATTTCTTTTTCTTCTTCCTTCATTCAAACAGCTGGATGTTTCATTCATTTTATAATTTTTGATACGTTTCATGATTTATAACTATCTGCAATAATTCATGTGATAAACCATCATTCTACTGGTTCTTTCAAAGTAGGAAGATTATTTGGTCACGCTAATGTCTTATAATCCATCCATGTTATAATAGGAGAACGATTATATGTCGCATCCGGAAGATGGTATAGTGAAGATAGTTCGTTCACAGTAAATGTATTACTCTTATAGAAAAATCATGGAAGTAAGAATGTTACACTTGCCTTCCAAATTGGCTTTATAATAAATCCAAACATATCCGCGATGATTTCTGGTTGATCCAATCCATTATTATACTCATCACTATATGTTGTGTATGCACTTACAAGATTAAAGATATTTTCATTTGTTCTTTCTTCTTCATCAGAAGAAGTTGCAAGTAATAATCAAGAATGATATGCTTTCTTTCATGCTTCTTCTGCCATGTTATTTAATGCCTCTTCTTCTGCTTTTACCATACGAATCATTGGATCTCAACCTTTATTACCAGAAAATTTTTCTATGAGCTTATCACTTGGTCAAGAAATTAAGAAGCTAAATAAGTTCCAAGGCATCAATCTGAGAATCAATGATTTTTTCTTCGTAACTGATTCGTCTTTTTTGTATAATGCTTCCGCAAGTTTTTGTGCTCTTTTATTGAATGTTCATTTTTCAGGTCTAATAGTCATTACTATTGTAAAAGTATCCTCTGGATTTACTTTACCTACTGCATCAACGATATTGTTCATCGGATCATCTTCCATTTGTTTGAACATTCTCAATGGATATGCACCCTCTTTAATAGGTTGTAATGGCATAAGGTTATAATGTTTCTTTGGAAAGATATTTGGTTTTTTAATTTCTTGAAGGGAAGATTCTGAATATTGAGCTGCAAGCGCAGACTCAACGATCTTTCTATATTCAGGATATGTTCATACAATAAAGTTCATTAATCAATCTTCATAATGCATCATGAAAGTAATTTTTGGTTTATCAAATACCTTTCTAAGCATATTATCAGCCACGCTTAATTCTCAAAGTTTATGGATACCACCAAATACTTGAGACATTCTTGATATTTGTTCTTTCATATCTTTTGCTAGTTCTTTTTGTCTTTCACGATCACTTTTTGAGTCGGCTCTTGGTTGAATAACCTTAAAATAAACCACTCTAGACGCATTGAATACGTCATAAAGAAATACCATTAAATAGCTGATCATTTTGAACAACGTAATGATTATTATGATTCGCAAGATCGACCATCCTATGAAACTGACATATTCTCAAGCTTGTGCCTTTATAGAGGTAAATGCAGTATCATCAATACTCGTTCATGTAGTAATTTCTTCTTCAACTGGTATTGATTCCTCAGGTACAGCAGAAGAATGTTCTTGCTTAAAATCAAAATCTCCTGGATTTAAAAGAAATTTTGTTATATTTGCTGTTGATCAAAATTCAGCCAAACAGTGAGCTTTATGCTCTCCCCATGCCTGTTTTGTAAAATTAGAAAATCTGTATTGCAACGCAGGCTGGTTGGTGTATAAATTTCATATTTGGTTCTTACATCGAATCAGATCAATCATACCGTAAATTATACGGTCAAAAACAATTTTTGTCAAAATAACACCCCCATTTAATGAAAGAAATATTGACTTTAGAAAAGTTACTTGAAGATTCAGATATATATTGCAAAAAGGCTCTTGCTTGAGAACTTTTTATTTATCCAACTGATACAGTATATGGAATAGGATGAATCGTTAATCAAACAGTTATTGAAGCAATTGCTTCTTATAAAAAACGTCCTTTATACAAAAATTATTCTATAATTGCTCCATCCTATAATTGGATTAACAATAATTGTACACTAAATATACCAGCAGAAGAACTATGGGAAAAATATTCTAAAAAAGTTGATGGAAAATGAATAACATTATTACTACCCCGATCAGATAAAAGTAATTTTGATTTTTCAATGTTAACTGATAATGATCTAGTTTGAGTAAGGATTATCAATAGTCCATTTCAGCAATTTGTTACAAATTTATGAAAACCATTTATTACTACATCTTGTAATATAAGTTGAGAAAAAACCATCGTATCCATAAACCATATAGAAAAAGGGTTTCAATGAGTAAGAATTAATTGATGAGTGTTACCATGAGATTGATCAACAATTTATAACTCTGTTACTTGAGAAAAAATTCGCTAGCAATTATTTCATTTTCAAGCATTGACATTAAATATTTTTTTGATATAAAATATATATCTATTTTTTGGATAACAATGAATTTAAAAACCGATGTAACACTAGCATTAGATAAGGGCTTACAACTATATCAGTGAGTAGATTGAGTATATGAAGAAGATCTTTCAAACCAAGTACATGCTTTGAATGATATTCTCTTTTCAAGAGATCCTCTTTCTCATAAATTTGATATACAAGTATATATAGATATATATAATCTTTTTCATGATACTTATTTTATTGAATCTCTCAAAGAAGCAGTCATAGAAACATCTCCACTATTTAGTAGCGAGATTAATACTGTAGTAAATACAATTCAAAATGTCTTGGATCAATCAAAAAAATTATTTTCACTTCATTTTTCTAAGAAATTATTTCTTACTCAATTAGACGACAATTGATGAAAAATTATGGTAGAAGATGGTAACACTACTTTCTATCAAGAAATTATAAGTATTTTGAAAAAAGAAGGATTTAAGATTGAAGAAAATAGTTCACATAATAATAGTCTATTAACTATACATTGATATGATTATGCAATTGACAGCATACAAAACATAAGATGATCATTGTTTTTAAAAATTGAAGAAAAAGACTTCAATAATCCAAATAACGATTTGATTAAAAAATATACTTGGATTTCTCCAACTGTCTTATCAGAAATGGATTTTTATGATAACGTTTGAAAAATATATTTTAACTCAGAAAAGGAATGACGAGAGTTTAATTATTTTGAAAATGAACAATATTCTTATGAAAAAATTGCAGAAATAGTAAGCAGAAACATACTTGATGAAAACCAAGCAAGTCTATGTAATCCACTTGAAGATTCGTATTTAAATTATGAATGATACGCATTAACAATTTTACTTAATGTCATGCTTGACCATGTAAATGAAATAAATTACTGCTGATCTTATTGAGAAAAAATTGTTAGACCATTAAGATGAAGTAGTAATGAGTACCAATGATATTTACTCTACTTGATGATTAAATATCATTTACCAGAGTATAAAGAAGTATATGATATGACTGATGAGAGATTATTACAGTATTGCCAAAAAAATCACTATGAAGTATATAAAGAAGTAACAATTGAAGTTAAAGATTTTCTAGACTTTAGCTTACATTCTCGAGGTATAAAAAAGGATCAGTTTGAAAAAAATTACAATACGTTTCAATTTACAAAACAAAATGAAGTATTAGAGACTAATTACTACTACATCTTACAATCTTTGGTAATAAAATTTTTTAAAGAAAGAAATCTAGCCATGCAATCTAAAAAACTAACAAAGTTTATCGAAAACAAAAATAACATATCTGTATACTAATTATCTATTTCCCAATTTTTCCTCTGCCAACAACAATCTTTTTTCTTCAAATGGTGATGATTTGAAAAATTTCAAAGAGATAATTTTCTCACTGGGATGAATTTCTATATATTTAACTCATTCATATTTTCAATTATATCAATCTAGTCATACTACTATTTCATTTCTAGACGCTCGTTCTATTTTCATAGATTGAGGTTCTACAAAACCATATTGAAAAGGTGCTGAAGCAATTCAAACAATACCTCGTAAATTTGAAGATACTGGAATCAAAGGCTGTCAT